>JANOAW010000523.1:0-10132 GCA_031411355.1 Hyphomicrobiaceae bacterium
ATGTGCCCCTCGCTGTGACCGGCGATGCGTTCGGCATCAAGGTGACGCCGGCCGACACGCTGTTGGCGTTCTTGCGCCTGATGGAATTTAACACTCTGACCAAGAAGATCGCCGAAACGCTCGGCGTCGACGCACCGCAGCCGCTCGCGCAATCGGTCGGCCAATCCGTACGCTTTTCACGCACTGCGCCTGCTGCCACAGGCGCCCCGTCATCGATCGACGGTGGGCCGGCCAAAGCCGTCACGGCCGGCCTCGCTGCGGCGACGTCGAAGCCGTTCACGGTCGATGCCTACGAAACGGTGACCGATCTCGTTCGGCTGCAGGTATGGGTGACGCGCGCGCGCGAAGCCGGTCGCGTCGCTTTTGATACCGAGACGAATTCACTGGATGCCATGCGGGCCGATCTCGTCGGAATTTCGCTCGCCATCGAGCCGGGTGACGCCTGCTACGTGCCGCTCGCCCACACCACAGGCGCGGCCGATCTGTTCGGTGACGGCGGGCGCGTGCCGGGGCAGTTGAAAACGCGCGATGCCCTTGAGATCTTGAAGCCGCTGCTGGAAGATCCGAGCACGTTGAAGATCGGCCACAACCTCAAATTCGACACGCTCGTCTTGCGCCGACACAACGTCACGCTGGCGCCGATCGACGACACCATGCTCGCCTCCTACGCCCTCGACGGCGGGCGCTCCATGCATGGCATGGACGTGCTGTCGGAACGTCACTTGCGCCACACGCCGATCGCCTTTTCGACGGTCATGGAACACGCGGCCGGGTCGAAGAAAGCCGACAGGAATTTTTCGTCCGTGCCGATAGACAAAGCCACGGCCTACGCAGCCGAAGACGCCGATGTGACCCTGCGATTGTGGCTCGCCTTGAAGCCGCGCCTGGCGGCCGAACGCCTGACGACGGTGTATGAGACGTTGGAGCGCCCGCTGCTGCCCGTCGTCGTCGACATGGAACGCCTCGGCATCAAGGTCGACCGCGCCATTCTCGCGCGCCTGTCGTCGTCGTTTGCTCAACGCAGCCTGCAGCTCGAAGAAGAAGTTTATGCACTCGTCGGTCGCAAATTCAATCTCGGCTCTCCAAAACAACTCGGCGAGTTGCTGTTCGATGAGCTGAAACTACCAGGCGGCAAGAAGACCAAGACCGGTCAATGGGAAACGCGTGCCGGCCTGCTCGATGAATTGGCTGGCAACGAGGAGCTGACCGACGCGGCGCGCAAGCTCGTCGACACCATGCTCGAATGGCGGCAGATGACGAAGCTGAAATCGACCTACACCGACGCCTTGCCGGAATTCATCCACCCCGAAACGGGCCGCATCCACACGAGCTACGCGCTCGCCTCCACCACGACCGGGCGGCTTGCGTCGTCCGACCCTAATCTGCAGAATATTCCTATCCGCACCAAAGAGGGCCGCGAAATCCGCACGGCCTTCATCGCCGACGCCGGCCACAAACTCGTCTCGGCGGATTACTCCCAGATTGAACTGCGCGTGCTCGCCCACATCGCCGATATCCCGCAATTGAAAAAAGCCTTCGCCGACGGCCTCGATATTCACGCCATGACCGCGTCTGAAATGTTCGGCGTGCCGGTCGAGGGCATGCCGGGCGACGTCCGCCGCCGCGCCAAGGCGATCAACTTCGGCATCATCTACGGCATCTCCGCATTCGGCCTCGCAGCGCAGCTCGGCATTTCCAAGCAGGAGGCGGGCGAGTACATCAAAACCTACTTCAAACGCTTCCCCGGCATCCGCAACTATATGGATGAGATGCGGGCCTTCGTGAAAGACAAAGGCTACGTCGAGACGATTTTTGGCCGGCGCATTCACTATCCAGACGCCAATACGAAAAATCCGTCGATGCGCGCCTTCGTCGAGCGTGCTGCCATCAACGCACCCATTCAAGGCTCGGCCGCCGATATCATCCGCCGTGCCATGATCCGTATGCCCGCAGCCCTGCAGTCAGCCGGATTGGGGAGCGTGAAAATGCTGCTGCAGGTGCACGACGAACTGATTTTCGAGGCGCGTGACGCAGATATCGAGCGCCTTGTCCCCCTCGTCCGCCGGGTCATGGAAACCAGTTCCGAACCGGCCGTGAAACTTTCGGTGCCGATCCAGGTGGACGCCAAGGCCGCCGCGAACTGGGACGAGGCGCATTGATCGCTGACGCAGCGTCGTCAGACCGGTGCCGTCGCTGCCATCAGCCACGCGCGATCGGCGGCGTTGAGATCGGGGCCGATGATTTTAGCCACGCGGGCATGGTATGCGTCGAGCCAAGCGCGCTCCGACGCGGTCAGACGATCGGCGAGAACGAGGCGCCGATCGAACGGCACCAGGGTCAATGTTTCAAAGCCCATCATCGCGCGCTCGCCGCCGTCGATGGTCGCGGGCTCGGTCACCACCTCGAGATTTTCCAAGCGTATCCCGAACGCGCCCGTCCGATAATAACCAGGTTCGTTCGAGATGATCATACCAGGTTCGATATTGGCCATGCCGCGTTTGGAGATCGACTGCGGTCCCTCGTGCACCGACAAATAACTGCCGACGCCGTGACCGGTGCCGTGATCGTAGTCCATGCCCGCCTGCCAGAACGGCTGGCGAGCGAGGGTGTCGAGCTGGATGCCACGCGTGCCCTTGGGAAAGCGCGCTGTTGCGATGGCGATATGGGCCTTCAGCACCAGGGTGAAGCGCTCGCACATGTCTTCGGCCGGCGTACCGATCACGATCGTGCGGGTGACGTCCGTCGTGCCGTCCTGATATTGCGCGCCACTGTCGACCAGGAACAATTCGCCCGGACCCAGTTTGCGATTTGATTTTGTCGAAACGCGATAGTGCACGATGGCGCCGTTGGCTCCCGATCCAGCGATGGTCGGAAACGAAATCTCCTTCAATTGCTGGGTTTGCGCGCGCAACGTCTCCAATTTCTCGACCGCCGTGATCTCGTCGAGCATGCCCGTCGGCGCCTCTCGATCAAGCCAGGCGAGATAGCGCACGAGCGCCGCCCCGTCGCGGATATGGGCCGCTCTTGCGCCGGCCAGTTCGGCCGCCGTCTTCCTGGCTTTTGGCAGCGTGCACGGATCGGCTGCATGCGCCGCATACGCGCCCAGTCGACGGCTCAGCTTATCGGGCGCGGTCGCCGGATCGATCCGCACCTGTTTGCCGGCCGACGCCAGCTCGTCGACCCGCGCAGCGAGACCGTCCCGCATCCCGGCGCGTCGGTCGACGAGGTCATCGAGATAGGCGGCTGCGCCCGCGCCGATCTTGGCTGGGTCGACGTACAACTCCGGTCGGCCATCGGCCGGAATGATCATGAATGCCAGCACGACCGGATTGTGGGCGACGTCGGCACCGCGAATGTTGAGCAGCCAGCAGATGGAATCCGGCAGTGTCAACACGCACGCGTCCTGCGCCTCCGAGCGCAACGTGCGCTGAAGATCGGCGATTTTTGTCTCAGCCGCAACGCCGGCGAGAGCTAGCGGATGCACTGACACCGCGCCAACCGGGGGGTGCGGACGAGATACGCCCCAGACCTCGTCGATCAGATTTCTTTCTCCTGGCGAGAAGGTCAGACGCTTTGCCTTGCCGGCTTTGGCCAACGCCCCGATCGCATCGTGCGTATGCAGCCACGGATCATAACCGATGATGCCGCCCGATGGCAGTTTGGCCGCGATCCAGGCGACGGCGTCGACAGCGACACTGTCGACGATTTCGAACGTGGCTGTGTCGATTTGCGTTGCCGCTTGCAGCGTATAGCGACCATCCGTAAACACGGCCGCACTCTCGGCTGTGATGACGGCGAACCCTGCTGATCCCGAAAACCCGGTCAGCCACTGCAACCGCTCGTCGGCCGGTGGCACGTATTCACCCTGATGCGCATCCGCGCGCGGCACCAGCAGGGCATCGAGTTTAGCCGCCGCCATGACGCGACGGAGAGCTGCCACACGCGGCGGTCCAAGGGATGGGTCGGCGATAGCGTCGAAGGTCTGGAACATGGGTCGTGGTCCGGGCATGTGCGAGACTGCGTTGTAGCAAGGGTGACGCAGGCGACAAGGGTGATCGTTCTCGGGGTGATCGTTCTCGGCGCCGGCGGGCGGATTGGTCAGGGCGTTGTACACTTTCGGACCCGCACGGCCTTGTCCGCGTCACAGGTTTGGGGCAAGGCGTTGGTGTGACTGGTCGCGCGCGTGTTTCGCGGCCATATCGGCATGATCAAAACCATATCGGTTTGATCAGACGAACGCATCCGAACGACCTATCCAGGCCACAACGGGAGGAACCCAGTGACCGTTAACCGTCGCAAATTCATGAAGAGCGCGGCAGTGTCTGCCGCCGCATCAACCGCCGTCGCAGCGCCGGCTATCGCCCAATCCGCACCGGAGATAAAATGGCGCTTGACGTCGAGCTTTCCCAAATCGCTCGACACCATCTACACCGCCTCGGAAATCATGGCCAAAGCCGTGTCAGAGGCAACCGACGGCAAGTTCAACATCCAGGTGTTCGCCGCCGGTGAAATCGTACCGGGACTGCAGGCAGCCGACGCGGTCACGAACGGCACCGTCGAAATGGCGCACACGGCGTCTTATTATTACTGGGGCAAAGACCCGACGTTCGCGTTCGGAACCGCGGTTCCGTTCGGCCTCAACACACGCATGCAGAATGCCTGGTTCTATGAAGCCGGTGGCATCGATCTGATGAATGGGTTCTACGCCAAGCATAAAATTTATGGCCTGCCATGCGGCAATACTGGCGCGCAAATGGGCGGATGGTATCGCAAGGAAATCAATACGGTCGACGACCTCAAGGGGTTGAAGATGCGTATTGGTGGCTTCGGCGGCGCAATCCTCCAGAAAGTGGGCGGCGTACCGCAGCAGATCGCCGGCGGCGACATTTATCCCGCCCTGGAAAAAGGCACGATCGATGCGGCCGAATGGGTCGGCCCCTACGACGATGAGAAGCTCGGCTTCTACAAAGTTGCCAAGTACTATTACTATCCCGGTTGGTGGGAAGGTCAGGCAGCCCTCCACGCCTTCGTCAATCTCGACAAATGGAACAGCCTGCCGAAGTCTTATCAAGCGATCCTGCGCGACGCGTGCCACCGCGCTGATCAGACGATGTTGGCGAAATACGATATCCTCAACCCGCCGGCATTGAAGCGTCTGGTCGGATCGGGTGCGATTCTGCGGCCCTTCAGTGAGGCCATTCTCGACGCCTGCTTCAAGGCCACCAACGAGATCTGCAACGACATCGCCGGCAAGAACGAAGACTTCAAAAAGCACTACGACGCCATGAAGGCCATTCGTGGCGACGATTATCTCTGGTTCCAGCTGTCGGAGTTCAATTTCGACCAGTATATGATGATCCAGCAGCGTAAGAAGACGATCTGATCGACGTTAAGTCGCCTCGGTGCCGCCTCAGGCCCCGAGGCGACACATGATCAGTTTTTGGGGAACTGGCCATGGCACTCAACATGAGCGGCGAGTATCTGCTACCAGCAGAACGCGCCATCGTATGGCAGAAGCTGAATGATCCAGCGGTCCTGAAAATTTGCATTCCCGGATGCGAAGAACTCGTGGCTTCCGGTGAAAACCAGTTTCGAGCCGCCGCGAAAGTCAAGATCGGCCCCGTCAGCGCGCGTTTCAAGGGCACTGTTCAGCTGTCGGATCTCGATCCGCCTGCCAGCTATCGGATTTCTGGCCAGGGTGACGGTGGCATCTCCGGCTTCGCCAAAGGCGGCGCCGTTGTCCAACTGCAAGATGCCGGCAACGGCCAGACGTTGTTGACATATACCGTCGAGGCGGAGATCGGCGGCAAGATTGCGCAACTCGGCAGTCGCCTGGTCGCCAGTGTCGCCAAAAAAAATGCCGATGAATTCTTCGCCAACTTCGCCAAAGCCGTATGAGCGGCGCGCGCGCCGGCTGATGGCTGCCGACACGCAACTGCTCGCGGTGCCACATGAATTTTGACGAGACAGACGATCAACGCGCCGTTCGTGACGGCGTTCGCGCCGTCGTCTCGCGGTTCGATGACGCCTATTGGTTGGCGCGTGACCAGGACGGCAAATTCCCGCGTGAATTCCACAAGGCCATGGCGGACGGCGGCTGGCTCGGCATCACCATGCCGACGGAGTTCGGTGGCTCCGGTCTCGGTGTCACGGACGCGGCCATCATGATGAACGAAGTCGCGCGCCACGGCGGTGCCATGGCCGCCGCCTCGACCGTGCACATCAACCTGTTCGGCCCACACCCCATCGTCGTGCACGGAACGCCCGAGCAGAAAGCGCGCTGGATCCCGCGCCTCGTCGAGGGCCGCGATCAGGTCTGCTTCGGCGTAACGGAGCCCGACGCCGGTCTCGACACCACACGCGTGCGCACGTTCGCCAGGCCCGTCGCCGGCGGCTATAGCGTCAAGGGCCAGAAAATCTGGACCTCGACGGCGCAGGTCGCCAACAAGATCCTGCTGCTCACGCGCACGACGCCGCTCGAGGACTGCCAAAAGCCGACCGACGGCATGACGATTTTCTACACCGACCTCGATCGCAAGAAAGTCACCGTCAACCGCATCCGCAAGATGGGCCGCAATGCCGTCGATTCCAATGCCGTCTTCATCGACGACCTGTTCGTGCCGGACGCGGACCGCATCGGCTGCGAAGGCAAAGGCTTCTCGTACCTGTTGGATAGTCTCAATCCAGAACGCATTCTGATCGCGGCCGAGGCGATCGGAATCGGACAAGATGCGCTCGGACGCGCGTCGCGATATGCACGTGAACGCACGGTGTTCGGCCGCACCATCGGCCAGAATCAGGCCATCCAGCATCCGCTTGCCGACAGCTGGATGGCACTCGAAGCCGCGTCCGGCATGGTCATGAAAGCCGCCTGGCTCTACGACCAGAAGCGGCCGTGTGCGCCGGAAGCCAACGCCGCCAAGTATCTCGGCTCGCGGGCAGGTCACGAGGCGTGCGAACGTGCGATCCTGACGCATGGCGGTTTAGGCTATGCCAAGGATTATCATGTCGAACGGCTGTATCGCGAAGTGATGATCGCGCGCCTCGCGCCGGTCAGCGAGCAACTGATCCTGTCGTTCATCGGCGAGAAGGTTCTTGGCCAGGCCAAGAGCTATTGACCCCAGACGACGACGCCAAAGGCTGCGGCGGGCGAGCTTCGACACCAAGCTATGGCCGACGCCCGGTCTGCTCCAGGGGCAAACGGCGACGCAAATGGCGCACCCGTGTGACTGTTTGAAGAATGACGGGCATTTGTCGAAGTCGACGTACCATTTCTCGATGCTGCGCACGATCTGCTTGAAGGCGATATGGCGGCAGGTGGACACAACGATCGTCACGGCGGACGCCATGCCGGCGCGATCGGGCGGGGTGAGCGCGAGCATCGCGCCGGACAGTTGAGGATGTGCCAGCGCTGCGCCGATGCCGATCAGGACCATGCCGGCGAGCATGAGGGCGAGTGTCTCCGACCTGCCAGCGCGCCATCCGATCGCCTTCGCGCCGCGCTCTTGATACGCGCGCCGCGTCGCGCCCCGCGCGCTTTCAGCACGACGTCTTGCCGTCGATGGCGACGATGTTGGGGCCGAGTTTTGTCACGTCGCCGACCCAGGCGATGAAGCAGCATTGAAACTGCTCGGCGTCGAGGGCCGCAAAGATCTCGCCGAGACTGTCGTGTGACGGTGTGCCGTCCTCGAACGGGCGAAGCGACGCAGAAACTCGAGCTTCTGGCGACCGTAAAGCGCTGCCTCCGTCCATCCTTCAGCGCCCGCGATCACGGCCAGCAACACAAGCAGCAGCACTTCGTTCAGCGGATAGAGCACCCTGCCGTTCTGGCGGGGGTCTTCGAGGTCCTCGAAATGCTCAAGCCAGCCAATGACTTTGTCGAACGCGTCGTCCGATTTCTCTTGTGCCGTCTGCTGCATCGCCATGATCTCCGCGAATCAGAGAACACGGACAGATCCAGCATTCGTTCGGACATGCAAGCGGAGTTGCGCCCGATTGCCCTGGGGCCAATCCGCTGGCGGCTCGCCGTTGATACCCGAAACTGGTAGACACGGTTCGTTCGGCGACCGGAAGCTTCCCCCTCGGGATCGAGCGTCGCGGCCGTCGACCGTTCCGATCACAGTGGGCCAGGAGCGTGAATCGCTTGTAAATAATCCCTCCCAAGCTCCCGGCAGCTTTTGGGGGGTAGAGCAGACGGACGCCGCCTGATTGAGGGGCCTCAAAAGCCAGGATGGCTTCAACCAATTGTCAAGGATACATCGCGTGCCATAGGCACTCTCAGCGCGCGGCGTCTGAAGAGAGTGAGGTGGACGTGGGATGGCTTGGTAGCGCATGATCTGTGCACCAGACTTCGTTGTCTGCCTTGCAAACATTTGAAGATGCGATGTCCCAAAGTCCTACAGCACGGCCACGGCTCACTCGTGTTGGCACTCGATTGGCCGTTGTCGCGATGCTCGCGTTGAGCCAATCAGCCGCTCATGCCCAAAGGCGCGACGGCACCCCGCCACTGCTGTGCAAACCAGAGCTTGCGACTCCTATTCTCGAGGCGATTGACAAGAAGGCCTACGGCGAAGCGCTTGGCGCAGCAAATTCCCTGGTCGTAGCTACTATGAAGGATACCGGCAAAGACAGCAGCTGCACCGGCCAAGCGCTCTACTTTCAGGGCACGGCAATGCTGCTTGGCGGCCAATTCGAGCAAGCGGGGCGCCCTTTCGACGAGTCTATTGCGACCTTGCGCAAGGCATTGCCGCCCGAGCACCCTGCATTGATGTTTGCGCTCAATAATCAGGGCGTACAGCGGTTCTGGATGCGCCGCTATGGTGAAGCCGCGAAGGCACACGAAGAGGCACTCGAAGGTCGTCGGCGTGCTGTGCCGCCAGACCCGGATGCTATCGCCACGAGCCTGCATAACCTGGCAGACGCCTACCGCTATCGCGAGCCCGCAACCGAGACTGCAATCCTTGTCGGCATGTACACGGAGGCCATAGCCGTACGTACGGGCTTAGGCTTGCTCGATGATCCACGCGTGGCCCAGAGCCGGTTGAACCTCGCGAGCGCCTACGAGTTGGCCGGCGATGCAGCATCAGCACAGGTTCAACTAGCCCAGGCACTAAAGATCTACCAGCAGGCTCAGCCCCGCGACGATGCGATGATTGCCACGGTCCTGAACCGGCAAGCGACCGCGCAGGTGGTGCTCGGCAAGCATGCAGCTGCCGAGCAGCTTTTCTACGATGCGTTGTCGATCCTGCGCGCGCCTGAGAGTGGGAAAAAGTTGGCGCTTGCGGCAACGCTCGACAATTTCGCGATCAATCAGATGCGGCAAAACAAGCTGACCGAGGCCCGCACATCCGCAGGCGAGGCACTCGCCGTGCGTGCGGCCCTGCTGCCGCCAAATCACCCGACGATCGCGCGCACACTGTCCAATGTGTCGGAGATGGATTGGCTGCAAGGGCGCTTTGCAGAATCGCTGGAACTGTCACGCAAGGTCAGTGAAATCACTCTGGCCGGACATGCATTGGATGCGGCAGCCCGCTTGCGGCTACAGCGGCATGTGCGTGCTCTCTGGTGGTCGAGCGGAAAGCCCGTTGGACCGACGAGCCCCGAACTGCTCGATGAGGCTTTCCGTATCAGCCAGCACGCAATGCGCACCGGAACGGCGAGCACGGCGAGCCGTTTCGCAGCGCGCGCCTCGACAACGGACTCCCGGTTGCGCGCCGTGCTGAAAGACATCGCTGATATCGAGCAGGAGCAAGAACGGCTCGAACACCGTCTGACACATGCCGCCGTCATGACCGGTACGGACGCTGCACAAGCGTTTGCCGAGATCAGAGGCGCATTGACCGCTGGCGTAGCGCGTCGCGTTGACCTGCTTGAGCACCTGCGTCGTGACTTTTCGCGCTTTGATGGGCTGGTACGGCCAATACCTCTCGCCATTGCTGACGTGCAGGGTCTGCTCGGCATCGACGAGGTCATGGTCTCGCTGTTCGAGGGGCCGACCGAGATCTACGCTTTCGCGATAACACGCGAATTAGCGGTCATGCGGCAAGTGCGGATGACGCCACAGGCCCTCGTCGCGGCCGTGAGTAAACTACGCCAAGCCCTGAACGTAGAGCCGACAACCGCCTCACAAGTC
>JANOAW010000524.1:0-2738 GCA_031411355.1 Hyphomicrobiaceae bacterium
AACGGCATGTCACCGGTGACCGGCGAGTGAAGGTCACGGTTCTCGACGCCGATATCTGCATCAAGGCCAATCTGCCGCCACCGGAGCGGCGCGGCGTCATCCTCATCGATCCGCCGTATGAAGAGAAGACCGAAACCGAGCGGGCGTTGTCGGCGACGTCGATCAAGAGGTTGAAACCAGCGGTCACCGATGGGGTGATTTTGGCATTGCCCGAGAAGCCGAAGCGCGACGACGAGTTGGTGTTGTCGAGGCCGAAGTAGGTGTTCGAGCGGCCGCCATCGTTCCAGTACATGATGGTGCGGTTGACCTGACCAGAGATGGTCAGCGAAACTTTGCGATTGCCTTTGCGAGCCGTTGTGGCTTCCAGTTCAGCAACGCGTTCTTCCAGATCGGCGCAGCAGTCGCCGCCGAGATCGGCTGCGTATGCACCAGTAGAGAGGGCGCCAGCGGCGGCCACGAGGGCCAGGCGGCTAGCGGACTTCTTGAGTCCCCCGAACATGCTTTTCTCTCCGTTTGACACTTTTAAGCTACGGACCACCACGAACCAACTCCAGGACTGTGTACGCTTCTTAACTGAGGTACGCCGACCAGAACTTGCTACGAGGGAAAGTCCACTCTCCCGGTTCAGTGTGACAGCTGCGATTGCCAGTCGCTCCCAACCGTTCCGAGGTGGACTTAGCCCGACCCTTAACAAGAGGTAAAGGCCAAAGCGGGGGACGGTGTGGCTTTGCCTATGGCGTGTGGCTTTGTCGCCACGTCGCGACTCAGTGGATCGCTTGAAAGCGCTCGATAAAATTTCGAAAGCGATTCGGCCGCAAGAAATTATTCTTATGTTGCATCATGTTAGCGAATCAGATCTGCGACCCTGCACGAGGGCGCGGAGCGGCCCGCGATGGCGTCGACGCGGGGACGGAAGACGGCGTTTCCGTGCGCAGACGATGGCCGACGGCGCCGACACATGGGGTACACGCCTTTGGTCTATGACGATGCCGCCAGAGCCGGCGTGTCGGCCAACGGATCGGCCAGCCTCAGCGCCGGCTGCGCAGCGAGCTCAATTGACTGACGCTGCCGCCGACGATGGAGGCCTGGTAGACGGCGCTGGCGAGCAGATCGTCCATGGATTGCTGGGTGAACCAGGACGCGTTCTCGGCGCGGTAGGCCGCGCTGCGCGGGATGGTGTTGGTCGCGAGCACCGGCAGGTTGGCATCGCGGAATTTAGCCTCGGCCCCGCCGCTGAAAATGCCGTGGGTGACGAGGACGGTGACGTCTTTGGCGCCGCGCGCCTTCAATTCGGTGGCAACGCCTCGAATGGTGCCGCCGGTGTCGCACATGTCGTCGTAGATGACGACGTGCTTGCCCGTGACGGGGCCACCGATAATCGACACGACTTCGGATTTATTGGCGTCCGGGCGATTTTTCTCGACGATGGCGACGGGGAGATCACCGAGTTCGGCCGCGAACCGTCGCGCCCTGACGACGCCGCCGAAATCGGGGGCGACGATCAGCACGGCGGACAGGTCGGGGAAGCGGCGCCGGCAGGCATCGGCGTACAAGCTGATGGTGGTCAAGTTGTCGACGGGAATGGAGAAAAAGCCCTGTACCGCTTCCGCGTGCATATCGAAGGTGATGACGCGCTCTATGCTGCGGTTCATTTCGATGACGTCGGCGACGACACGCGCCGAAATCGGCACGCGGGGCCGATCTTTGCGGTCCTGACGCAGATAGGTCATGTAGGGCAAGACAAGCGTGATGCCGTGCACCGAGGCACGGCGCATGGCATCGTTGGCGAGCATCAGCCGGACCAACGCATCATTCGGCGTCGGCATCTGCATCGGGTGGAAGAAGAACACGTGCTGGCGCCGCACGGTCTCGGGCAGGCGCGGTAAAACCTCGCCGTTGGCAAAGTCGCGGTATTCCATGCGGTGGTGCGGAAATTCGACGCCGAATTTGCGCTTCATGATCGAGAGCACGCTGTCGGCCAAGTCTTCCATGCCGGGCGAGGACACGGCAACATAAGGGCTCGGCTCGGCTTCGGACGCGGACATCAAGACTCTCCCGGGTGAGGGCTGCGCCTTGCACCGGGGCGACTGCGGACGCAAGGTCGGCACAGGGTCAGCCAACCGCGACATCACCGACACGTCTGGATGCGGTGTGCGACCGCGTGGTCATGAAACCAAGTGTTCGAGCGGGGCTCGCCTGCAGCGCGTGAGGTGCCCGCGGCCGAGATCACGCAAGGCTGGCGGCGACGTGCGACAGGCATCTTCCGCGAACGGACACCGCGGCGCGAACCGACATCCCGGGGGCAACCTGTGCGGGGCCGGCACAGTGCCGGCGATGGCATTCAGCCGCACCGCATCCGAGCCGAGTTGAGGGATCGAGCCGATCAGGCCGACGGTGTAGGGATGTTGGGGCGCCGAAAACAAAACGTCGACGCTCGCGCGTTCGACAATCTCGCCAGCGTACATGACCACGGCTTCGTCACACATTTCGGCGACGACGCCGAGATCGTGCGTGATCAACAGGATCGACGTGCCTGTTTCATCCCGCAACGCCCGCAGCAGATCGAGCACCTGCGCCTGGATCGTGACGTCCAAAGCCGTGGTCGGCTCGTCAGCAATCAATAGCGCCGGCCGGCAGGCGAGGGCCATCGCGATCATCACGCGCTGACGCATGCCGCCCGAGAGTTGATGCGGATACTCAGAGACGCGCTGCTCCGGTGACGGAATTCTCACCCGCCG
>JANOAW010000525.1:0-2556 GCA_031411355.1 Hyphomicrobiaceae bacterium
AACATGTCCAAGGCGGCCCGCAGTGCAAACAAAAGGTGCTCTGGCGGGGTACCGCAATATTTCATGTAATGCTCTTCGCCCTGGCGAAACGTCCAATCCCAGTACAGTGTCTTCATGTCAGCCTTGGCATGCGCGCGGTGCGCCTTTTCGTTGGCGGCGACGAAAGCCAGGCCGGGAGGGGTCATCATGCCCTTTTGCGATGCCGACATGGTGACGTCGACGCCCCATGCGTCCATTTCGTAGGGCATGCAACCGAGGGAGGCCACGCAATCGACCATCAGCAGCGCTGGGTGGCCGGCGGCATCGATGGCGCGGCGAATGGCGGCAATGTCGTTGACGACTGACGACGCCGTGTCGATCTGCACGACCATGATGGCTTTGATTTCGCACTTGGTATCGCGGCGCAGGCGATCTTCGACCTTCTGCGGTTCGACAGCCGCACGCCACGACCCCGGCAACACCTCGATGTCGGCGCCCATGAAGCCCGCCATGTCGCCCCAGCCGACAGCAAAACGGCCGGACTCAAGCACCAACACTTTGTCGCCGCGCGACAGCACGTTGCTGAATGCAGCCTCCCATCCGCCATGGCCGTTGGCCGCGTAGATGTAGGTGCGTGCCTTGGTGCGGAAGACTTTTTTGAGATCCGCGATGAGGCTGTCGGTCAGCGCCACCATGGGGCCGGTGTAGATTTCTTCGGCTGGCCGCATCATGGCGGCGAGCACGCGATCTGGAATATTGGTCGGCCCCGGGATCGACAGGAAGGCACGGCCTCTAGCGACACTCATGCGCGGTCTCCGTCCAGGGACGTTGGTTTGGTTGTCGTTGACGCTGACACGCACCAGTTGGCTTACCGAACTGATATTTCGACGCGGCGTCCATAAGCGATCGTTATGGAGGCGACCGTCAGGCAAACCGATCCGGGCGGTAAGGCTCGGGGTCGGTGAAGGGTGTTTCGCCGGTCATCATCTCGGCCAGCAGGCGCCCCGTCACCGGCCCCATGGTGAAGCCGAGATGGTGGTGGCCGAAATCGGCCCAGAGACCCGTGTTGCCCGGCACTGGCCCGATGGCCGGCAACATGTCCGGCAGACATGGCCGCCTGCCCATCCACGGCGTCTCCTCGACCCGGGTATCGAGCGGAAACAATCGACGTGCATTCGGCTCGACGCGATCCAGCTGCACGGGTGTCGGTGGGGCGTCGCGTTTGGCGAATTCGGCGCCGGTGGTCAGGCGGATGCCTTTGGTCATGGCGACCAGGACATACCCGTTGTCGGTGTCGAGAATGGGCCGGTTGAGCGTGGCGTTGCCTTTGGCCTTATAGTGCATGTGATAGCCACGCTTGACACCCATCGGCACTTTAAAGCCGAACCTGGCCACCATGTCGTCCGACCACGGGCCCATCGCGATGACGGCTTGCTTGCCAGAGATCGGCCCATCGGCGGTCTGAACCACCCAGTCTCCGGTCTTGGCCCCGGTGTTGGAGCGTTCGAGCGTGCGGGCTTCGCCGCGATGGAACGCGCCGCCTTTGCGTTTAAAAAGCTCGGCATAGGCGCGTCCGACGGCGCCGGGATCGGCGACGCTGACCGGATCGGGCATCAGCAAACCACCGGCGAATTTCTCGGTGATGTGGGGTTCGAGGACTTCGACGCCTCGACCGTCGATGGCATTGAAGTTGACCCCATAGCGTTGGCGGTCGATGGTTTCCTTGGCGACAGCGTTGTCGATCGCCTCTTGCGTGCGATAGAGCCGCAGATAGCCCGTCCGGCGCAGCATGCTTTCGATGCCGGCCTCGTGCATCAGCGCCTCGTGTTCGACGATGCAGCGCTCGACGATCGGTTTGGCACCCCGGGCGGTGCGCGCCATGCCCTCTTCACTCGAGGCGAAGTAATATCGGATCAGCCATGGTGCCATGCTTGGCAGTGCTGAATAGTGGAGATGCGCCTCGGGCAGCATGTTAAAGGCATATTGGGCGATTTTGCCGATATTCTTCGGAAACGGATATGGAACGACGCCTTCCACCTGGATGATGCCGGCGTTGCCGTAACTGGTCTCCTCTGCGACTCCACCCCGATCGACCAGCACGACACTGCGTCCCCGCTTTTGCAGATGCAGGGCTGCCGACACGCCAACCATGCCTGCGCCGAGTACCATGATGTCAGTCGTCATTGCTGCTGTGCCTACTGTTATTTACCGCGGACCGCCGGAGGGCCGCTCGCGCGCTTTTCAATTGTTGAGGGTGGTTCATGAAACTGTGGGCCCGCCCCGTGCCCTATCTCTTCTCCGGTGGGACGTGCCGGTGCAAGGCGGCAAATGCGGCGACGTCGGTTTTTGAGTGCTTAAGATGAACGCGATCTGTCGATGCGGGCCGAGTTGCGAGGCTCACGCCCGGGCGCCGCTCGGTAGCCGGCCGTGGCCTCACCCAAGCGTTGCTGGGCCACCGGTCGGTCGCGCATTAGCTGCGTGTTGGTGTACGGGGTCTTGGTGGCGGCCAGGGCGGCGAATTCCTCGAGCGCGCCCCTGGCCACCCCGATGGCCACCGCCGCCTTGTTGTAGGCCAGG
>JANOAW010000526.1:0-2798 GCA_031411355.1 Hyphomicrobiaceae bacterium
CGCCGCCGAACGCCGCCTTCTGTTGGCCTTCGACCGAGCGTTTCCATTCCCGCATGGCCGAGACGAACAACGCCGCCATCGACAGGTTCTTGCCTCGGGAGAGGCCGGAATAAAGTTCGTCGAGCGACTGGCCGGACCAGAACATCTGCTCGAACTGGTCGGCCTCTCGGCGCGCGCGGCGAAACGTGAAAGTTTTTTCGATGATGATCGCCCACGACCAGACCGACGCGAGCAACAGCCCGATCATCACCGCCTTGACGACGACGTGCGCTTGCATGAACAGCTCGAGCATCGAGAAGCCGCCAGGGGCTCCGGCCGCGAGCACGACCAAGTGCGTCGAAATCATGTCGTTCCCAATCTGCCGCCCGCCACCTGTCGTCGATTTGCGCCGGTGCAGCGAAAAACGACGTTCAGACCGCGCCCGGACTCGTCATGATATGCCATTGTGACAGAAGCACGGCTTCGGAACGCCGATACAGTCGAGACGAAGTGTGCGCGAGCGCCTCTAGCGCAGTTCGACCTTTCGGGGAAGACGACAGTCTGTGCACTTGCCGTCTGCCGCATCCGCGCGCTCTGCTAATGCCTTTGAGTTTCGCCAGGACGCCAGCCCACCATGACCTCGCCGCTCATACTCGCGACGCTCGCGCTCACCATTCTCGCGACGTCGTTCATGTCAGGCGTATTCGGCATGGCCGGCGGGCTCGTGCTCCTGGGCGTGCTGTTGTTACTGCTCGACGTTGCGCCTGCGATGATCCTGTTCGGCTCCACCCAGGCCGCGGCCAATGGCTGGCGCGCGGCGTTGTGGCTGAAGCATGTGCAATGGGGTCTCGTGTGGCGCTTCCTCGTCGGCGCGGCGGTCGCCTTCCTGATTTTGCGGTGGCTCGCCTTGCTGCCGAACAAGGCCGTCGTTTACATCGGCCTCGGCCTGTCGCCGTTTCTGGCGGAGCTGCTGCCGAAGCAGGCGACCCCGGACATCACGCGGCCGGGCGCACCGTACATCTGCGGACTGATGATCATGGTCACGACGCTGCTGGCGGGGGTCGCTGGGCCGATCCTGGACGTGTTCTATCAAAAGAGCGGGCTTGATCGTCGCGCGGTGGTCGCGACCAAAGCGACCACACAGACAGCCGGCCATCTCGCACGCATCGTGTACTTCGGCTCGTTCACCGAGACGCTCGATGCCGGTATTCCGGTTTGGGTGTTCGTTGCTGCCATCGCCATCGCCATGCTCGGCACGACGCTCGCGACCCGGGTGCTCGAAGGCATGAGCAACGAGCAGTTCCGCCATTGGAGCAAGCGTGTCATCTACGCGATCAGTGCCGTCTACGGCGTCCGTGGCGTCTGGCTGCTGGCGACGGGGTGAGCGGCCTCGAGCACGCAGCGAGCGGCGGTGACGCATAAAAACAGGGCGGACCTTTCGATCCGCCCCGCGTGTCGTTTGCGCAGCTGCGCCGGACTTATTCGATGCTCATCGTTGCGATGTCGATGAACCAGCTCTTGGGCTGTACGACACCTTTGACCTTGGCGCTCATGGCGCGCGGTCCGACGTCGTGGGCGACCCACAGGAACGGTGCTTCTTCGACGATGCGCGCATGCAGTTTGGCGAGGCCCGCATCGCGGTCGGCGTCGGCGAAGGCCGTGCGCGCGTCGGCGATCAGCTGGTCGAATTCAGGGCTCGTGAAATGGCCCCAGTTGTTCGACACGGGCGGCTGAGTCTTGGACGAGGTGAACCGCACCATGGCAAAGAACGGGTCCATGGCGGCATACGTGACGTTGGTCGCGTGGGCGCCCCGTGACTTGGGGTCTTTCGCGCCTTCGCGCCAGTTCGTGAACAGCGCGTTCCACTCGATGACGTCGAGCTCGACATCAAAGTAGCACTCCTTCAACGCCTGTTGCAGATACTCGTTCATGGCCACCGGCTGCATCTGGCCGGAGCCTGAAGCCGACGTCAGCGTTTTCACCTTCAGGCGTTTGGATGCTGAAAACCCAGCCTCTTCCATCAGCTTCTTGGCGGCCGGCAGATCGTATTTGATGTCGAATTTTGGGTTACCCCACCACGGATGGCCGGGGCCGACAGTCCCTTTCGGAACTTCCATCAGGCCACCGAGCAGTTCTTTCAGCTCGCCGCGGTTGACACACAGGTTGGCTGCGTGGCGCACCCGCTTATCGAGCCACGGCGAGCCCTCGGCGAACGAGAACTGCCACGGCCAGACGTGCGGCTGGGCGTTGGTGTAGAGAACGAAGCCGCTCGATTTGATTTTGGCAACGGCGTCGGGGGCCGGCGATTCGATCCAATCGACCTGGCCCGAGAGCAGGGCGGCCGTGCGCGCATTGGCCTCCGGCATCGGCGACAGCACGACACGGTCGAGTTTAGGCTTGCGCTTCTCGTCCCAATACTCGGCGTTCTTGACGTATTCGACCCGCTCGCGCGCAGAAAAACGCGCCATCTTGAACGGACCCGAGCCGGACGCGTCGGAGGCGAAAGCGGCCCAGGCCTGCTTGGCACGTTCGGCCGGATCGGCGACCGCGGCGAGCGCATCGAACTTTTTCTGCCAATGAGCGGGCGAGGCGATGAACAGGTTGGTCAGGTTGAGCGGCAGAAAGCTGTCGGGCTCCTTGGTGACGAGTTCGACCGTGAGGTCGTCGATCTTACGTGCCGAGGCCAAGGTCGGCATGCGACTGACGGTAACGCCAATCTGGTCGGGGGCGAAGTGCGGCGCCTCTTTCTTGAGGACCTTGTCGACGTTCCAGACGATGGCGTCGGCCGTGAGGGGGCTGCCGTCGTGGAACTTGACGCC
>JANOAW010000527.1:0-1527 GCA_031411355.1 Hyphomicrobiaceae bacterium
GTCAGATGCCTAGATGCGTGGCGGTCTCACGCCGAAGATTGGCGCAGTCAGGCACTTCTGCTATTTACGATGTCATGCATCCCATCGATCACCGCTCCGAGGGCGAGACCGACGCGACGTTGCTGCCGCAACCGTTTCGGCGCGCGGTGTTGATCGGCGTCCTCGCCCTGCTGGCCTTGGGCACCTATTTGATGGTCGCGCGTGGTCCCGCTCTGCTGTTCGATCTGGCGCGCAGCGCGATGACGCTTTGTTTTTGAGGGCCTCATGTATCGACCGACGGCCATCGTGTACGCCGCAGCCTTGGGCATTATGTCGTGTATTGCCCCCGTGGCGGCCGAGGTCGGCGACCCCGTGACCAAGAAGGCTGCCTTCGACGACGTCCGCTTCGAACTCGGCAACGCCATAACCACCCGCGGCCTGGCGGTGCAGATGGAGGGCAATCTCGGCAAGATGCTGGAGCGGACGGGCGCCGACGTCGGCTCGACGAAACCTGTCTACGCACATGCCGAGTTCGTCGAAGTATGCTCGGCCAAATTCGCGCGCATGATGGTCGAAGCCGATCCGGCGCTGATCGGCAATTGCCCATTCGTGTTCTACGTCTACGAGCACGTCGATCGGCCCGGTAGCGTCGTGGTCGGATTTCGCCGATTACACCCGGGTGTGACCGCGTCGGGCCAGAAAGCCGTCGCCGAGACCGAGGCCATGCTGGACGGGATCGTGCGCGACGCCGTCAAATGAGCGCCGCGCCGCAAGGTTCAACTGATGAACCCGATGATGTCCTTCGTTTGTTTCAGGATAGGTGCGGCGATGGCGCGAGCCCGTCCAGCACCATCGATCAGAATGCGATCGATCTCGGCGGGATCCGCTGATAGTCGCCGCATCTCGTTGTTGACTGGTGACAGCTTGCTTACAGCCAGTTCGGTCAACGCCTTCTTGAAGGCGGAAAACTGCGCCCCGCCATACTCGGCGAGCACCGCGACCTTGGTTGTGCCGGCGAGCGCTGCGTAGATGCCGACGAGATTGTCCGCTTCGGCGCGGCCGGTGAGCCCTGCTTCCTCGCTCGGGATGCCCTCGGCATCGGTCTTGGCCTTGGCGAATTTACGCGCGATCGCGTCGGCATCGTCGGTCATGTTAATGCGTGAGAGATCCGAGGCATCTGATTTCGACATTTTCTTGGTGCCGTCGCGCAAACTCATGATGCGCGTCGCAGGCCCCATGATGACGGGTTCCGTCACCGGAAAAGCACCATCAGGGAGGCCGGCAGCCGCGATCGCTGGGGCGAAGTCCTTGTTGAATTTTTGCGCGATATTGCGCGTCAATTCCAGATGCTGGCGTTGATCTTCGCCGACGGGCACATGCGTCGCGCGGTAGACCAGAATGTCAGCCGCCATCAACACGGGATAGTCGAACAAGCCGATCGACACGTTCTCGCGATCCTTGCCGGCCTTCTCTTTGAACTGGGTCATCTTGTTCAACCAGCCGAGCCGCGCCGTACAATTGAAGATCCAGGCGAGTTCAGCGTGTTCG
>JANOAW010000528.1:0-6231 GCA_031411355.1 Hyphomicrobiaceae bacterium
GCTTGGCCGCGCTGTTGGTCGCGACGAGTTGCTCGAGGCCCGGCTCGTAGATCGGAATGCGGCCCGCGCGCAGAGCATCGACCTTGGCCGCGTCCGTGTCGACGCAAATAACGTCGTGGCCGAAGTCGGCGAAGCATGCGCCTGAAACCAGGCCGACATAGCCCGCGCCAATCATCACGATCTTCATCTAATCTCTCCAATCTCGATTGCCCCTCCTATCTCACCTAGGCCACGCTTGTCACACGTGGTAAGCGCGGCGTTCTCTCGTGGCCCGAGCTCCATGGCATCCGAACCGAAACGCCCCCTACTCCTTCCCGACGCGCCCCGCCTCGACATCATCGTCACGCGCGGGTTCGGCGGCTATGCCCTGCTCGACAGCGGTGGCGGGCGCAAACTCGAGCGGTTCGGCTCGATCATCGTCGACCGGCCCGAACAGCAGGCACTCTGGCAACCACACGACCCGGCGCGCTGGCGCGACGCACACGCGACGTTTGCGGCCGATGACGACGACGAAAAGGGCCGCTGGCGGCAATTGAAGCCGATGCCCGAGACCTGGGACGTCCCGGTCGCGGGCGTCACGCTCAAGGCTCGGCTGATGGCGTTTCGTCATCTCGGACTTTTCCCCGAGCAATTGCCGCATTGGCAATGGCTGGCTGGCGGCCTCGTTCGCCCACCCGCCGGGGCCGACCGCCCGCGCGTGTTGAACCTGTTCGGCTACACGGGCGCCGCATCCCTGATCGCGGCCAAGGCCGGCGCCGAGGTAACCCATGTCGACGCGTCCAAACCCGCCGTCAAATGGGCCCGCGACAATCAATCGGCCTCGGGCCTCGACGCCGCTCCGATCCGCTGGATCGTCGACGACGCACGCAAATACGTGGCGCGCGAAGTCCGTCGCGGGCGCACCTACGATGCCATTCTTCTCGATCCGCCGAAGTTCGGGCGCGGCCCCGAGGGCGAGCTGTGGGACATTTTCACGGACTTGCCGCCGCTGCTCGCCGAGTGTGCCAAACTGTTGGCGCCGGGCGCCTCCCGCCTCGTCTTGACGGCTTATGCGATCCGCGCCTCGGCGTTGACGCTCGATTGTCTGGTGCGGGAAACATTGTCGGCCAGACCGGGTGTCCAGACGACCGGTGAACTCGCGCTCGCCGAAGAGACCGGCACGCGCTTGATCGGCGCCTCTCTCTACGTGCGCTGGACAGGCGCCGCTCAGGGACGCGCTCATGGCTGATGTCCCATTCCGCATCACCTCACTACAGAACGAACGCGTCAAAGCGATCCGCGCGCTCGACATGCGCAAGTCGCGTCGGGACACGGGGTTGTTCGTCGCCGAGGGGACAGCTCTGATCATTTCAGCGCGCGAGGCCGGCCACGTGCCGAAAACGCTCGTGGTGCGCTCGGCCGGCGATGCGACACCGAGCCGGGCCGCGGACGATCTGGTGATGTGGGCGATGTCAGCCGGCGCCGAGGTGCTCGACGTCTCGACACCTGTGATGGAAAAGCTCGCCGCCAAGGACAATCCACAGACCTTGCTCGCCGTTTATGCGCAGCGCTGGTCGACGATGCCCGCGCCTGCCGCGACTCCAATCCCGCAGACGTGGTTGGCGCTCGAGGCCATCCGCGATCCCGGCAATCTCGGCACCATCGTCCGCACGGCGCATGCCGTGGGTGTGTCCGGGATCGTGCTGGCGGGCGCCTGCTGCGACCCGCATTCGCGCGAGGCTGTGCGGGCAAGCATGGGCTCGATCTTCGCCATGCCACTCGTGCGCGCGACCGAGCCGGAATTGCTCGCCTTGATGCGCGATTGGCCTGGCGACACGGTCGGCACGCATCTGTCGGCGACGGCCGATTTCCGCCATGTCGCCTATCGCGGTCCGACCTTGCTGGTCATGGGCAGCGAGGGACCGGGCCTGACGGAGGCAACGGCGCAAGCCTGCTCGCAACTCGTCAAGATCCCGATGGCTGGCCACCTCGACAGCCTCAATCTGGCGATCGCCACGGCTCTGGCTTTGTACCAGATCCGCGGCGAAAGCCTGCGCCTCGTCCCATAATCAGAACAGGGCGTTGGCGACTTTGGCCGCAATGTAGGCGATCAGCCCGCAGACCGGAAACGTCACCACCCAGGCCAGCAGGATGCGCCCGAGCACGCCCCAGCGCACATCGCCGATGCGGCGCGCGGCACCGACGCCGACGATACACGAGGTGATGGTATGCGTGGTCGAGAGCGGGATACCGAACATCGAGGCGACGAAAATAGTCGACGATGCCGAAGCTTCAGCAACGAAACCTTGCCACGACACGAGGCGGGTCATCTTGGAGCCGAGCGTCTCGATGATGCGCCAGCCACCTGCCGCCGTGCCGGCCCCCATGGTCAGGGCGCATACGACAATGACCCACCAGGGGATCTCGAACTTTGTCGTCGCGCCGCCGATGAACATGGTGAGTGCGAACACGCCCATGAATTTCTGCCCGTCGTTGAGCCCGTGATTGAAAGCCATGAAGCCAGCCGAGGCGATCTGCAGGCGATCGAACTTCCGTTTGGCGCGCCCCGGCCGCATCTTTCCTGCCAAGCGGATGACCAGCTTGCCGAGCAGGATCGACGCGACGAAGCCGAATGGAATGGCGCAGAACATGCCGAGAAAAACTTTCGACCAGCCGCTCCATTGCAGCGCCGCAAAGCCGCCGCTGGCGAACCCGGCACCCGCCAATCCGGCCAGCAACGCGTGCGACTTCGAAATGGGCATGCCGATTTTGGCGGCGATCGTGCCCCACACGATGATTGCCGACATGGCAGCCGTGATCGCGGGCAGGGTCAGGAACGTGCTGTCGACGATGCCCTTGCCTACGGTCGCTGCCACCGCGGTGCCGGCCATGGCGCCGACGGTGTTCAGTACGACCGCCATGATGACGGCGTTGCGTGGCGTCATCACACCGGTCGAGACGACCGTCGCAATGGCGTTCGGCGCGTCTGTCCAGCCGTTGATGAACTCGGCGTAGAGGACGGCGACGATGGCGATCACAAGCCCGAGGGTGAGCCAGGTTGCCATGTCTCACGCCTCCTTGCGGGCGAGAGACAACACGAGTTTGGCGCAGTGATTGGCGTGGTCGGTCGCCTCTTCCAAGTGTTCATAGAGTTCCTTCCACGCGAGGAACTCCAGACGATTGGCGCCGGGCGGGCTATATTCCCAACGAGCCGGCGTTCTGCCAGCGCCGTAATGCGGTCGGCATCCGACTCGAGTTCGTCGATTTCGGTGACCAGTTCGCGCACCTTGGGCATGCGCATGCGCGGCTCCCCGAGCATGCCAACCAGGTCGCGCAGTCGGCTGATCATCTTCTCCGTGAGCGCCGTCAGTTCCTTGGCGTCGGCTTGCTCCTTGGTCAGCAACGCCTTGTAGATGTCGACGTGCATGGCGGTTTTACGCAGGCCATCGAGGACATTGTCGAGTTCGTCGGCGAGGCTCATGGCATCCGAGATGTCGAAGCGCATGATGAACGAGTTGTCGAGCACCTCGTGGATCTGGTCGACGAGCCGATCACCTTGCCGTTCGAAGGCGATGATCCCGGCGAGGTCGCGGCCGTCGGTTGCGACGAAGTGACGGGCGCATTCCAACGATTTTTCAGCCAACTGCTTCATCAGATCGGCGTATTTGTCGTTGTGAGAAGCGCCGAAAAGTCCGGAAAAAATTCCCTGTAGTTTGCTCATTTGGCCCGGCTCTCCAGCATCGCATTTCGAGTGCGCCATACGTGGATCGTTCGCGGGCGACAAGCCGTCTACCCACAGCCGTCTGAAGCCGCTTGCCTCAGCGGTGCCGTTGCCGTGAGCCCGACGGTCCGCTGTTGGGGATTTGCATAAGCCGCATCGGCAAGGAAACCATGACAGCGCGGCGTTCCAGCGCCGTCAACCGGAGCCACGTCGCGACTTCATCCCCGGTCCGACCACAGCCGACGCACCAGCTCGTCACGGGATCGATGACGCAAACCAGCACGCACGGTGTTTCTATCGCCTCGCTCATGTTTGCGCTGTAGCGGATCAGCGCCCCAGCTGCCAAGCGACGACCGACACCCCGCCGAAGACGAAGAACATGATGCCGGCAATGTTGCAGCGCCGCCTCAGGTGTTGCCCGAGCGGCGTAGCACGCCATGGATGATCTCGCCGGTCACGCCGGGCGGCAACGCCTCGATGTCAGCATATGTCTCCAACAACCGCAAAACCTCTAGCCTGCCTGCTCGGGTTGCGGACGCGGAAACGGCCACAGGAGTGACAACGGGAACGTCACCTCCGGAAAAGGTGGCGCGCAAACGTCTTCGATCTCGGCGAATGCATGCTTCAAAAGCCAGTCCCTGTCCTGGCGGACAAACACTTCAAGATGCCGCGAGCGGGGATCGATGTACCAGAGATAGTCGACCCCATAAGTCGCATAGATGCGTCTCTTCTCGGTTTTGTCGACGCTCTCTGTGCGCGGCGACAGGATCTCGCAGATCCAGTCGGGTGGCATAGAGATGTGCGCGGATTCGCCGTAGTCCGGCGGCAGACGTTCCGCGCGCCAGCCGGAAATGTCCGGCACAACAATATGCGGCCCGAGATGCAGTTCCTCTTCCGGCAGGAAGATCCAGCCACCTGGGCCACCGCGGCCGAATTCGTAGGGATTTGCGACTGTCACCGCCAACCGATGCGCCGCAGACACGTGCCGCGTTGCAGGCCGCGGCTGCGTGTGCAGAACGCCGTTGATGATCTCGCCGGTTACGCCGGGCGGCAACGCCTCGATATCGGCGTAGGTGGCAGGGCGTTTGGCGGGGGAGGTCATTCTGGCGGCACTGACCTTTTCACCGGCAAAAGGAAAGCCATGTTGAATGGGGCCGCCTCGAACGGCGGCGCGGCAATAGTATCGCCAGATTCGAAGAATGCGTGCAGCACCCAATTCAAGTCCCGGCGCACGGACACCTCGAGCGTCTTGTCGCGCGGGTCCAGAAACCACAAATGGCTGACCCCGTGTGCGGCGTAGACTCGGCTCTTGGCTCCCTTGTCTCGCTTTGCTGTCTTTGGCGACAAAACCTCACAGACCCAATCGGGTGCCACGGTGACACGCGGATGTTCCAAGTAGTCGTCGGGCAGGCGCTCGGCGTGCCAGCCCGCAACATCTGGCACAACAATGTGTCGGCCCAATTCAATCTCCGGTTCAACCAGGATAATCCAGCCACCCGGGCCGTCCGCATCGATTTCGAACGGCCCCTCAAGATGCCGTCCAAGACGCTGGCCAGCCTTGATGTGCTTCGTTGCCGGCCGCGGCTGCGTGTAAAGCACGCCATTGATGATCTCGCCGGTCACATGTGGCGGCAACGCCTCGATATCGGCGTAGGTGGCGGGGCGTTTGGCGGGGGAGGTCATGGTGCCTCCTCCGTCGCTTCATCTGGCTCGGGCCCAAGCGGCCAAAGATCGCTCAGTGAAAGTGAAATAGCCTCGAAAGGCGGCGCCGAAACGGTGTCGCTACCACTGTATGTGGCTAACAGGAGCCACTGGCCGTTGCGGTTTTCGAACACTTCCAGCACTTCCGTGCGCGGGTCGAGGTACCAGAGATGCCTTACATTATAGGTCGCGTAAAGCTGCCGTTTGACGGTGCGGTCTCGGACTTCGGTCGTTGGCGACAGCAGTTCGCAGATCCAATCCGGCGGTGTCTCGATCCATTTCGTCTTTGGCAAATAAGGCAGGCGTTCGCGTCGCCACCCCGCCAAATCGGGTTTGACGGTATGCGGTCCGAGGTGAAGCTCGGGCTCGATGGCGAACACCCATCCGCCCGGCCCTCCGCGCCCCTTGTGAAATGGGCCGATCAATTCGTAGCTGAGATAGGTCGCGGCTAGAATATGCTTAGGTACAGGGCTCGGCTGGACATAAAGATCGCCAAAAATGATCTCGCCGGTCAAATGCGGCGGCAGCGCCTCGATGTCGGCGTAGGTGGCAGGGCGTTTGGCGGGGGAGGTCATGGTGGTCAGGCTAATCCTTCGATAACGCTCTTAATGGCTCTGGTTTCGGCAATCCCTGATCTGCAGCGCGACGCCCCATCACAATGTCGATTATCGCGCGAAATTGCCGAGCTGCCTCTTCAGCACGAGACCCAAAAACCTCCCTAACGATGAGCCAATCGCCTAAAAGCCCCATGACACCATCAGTTTGCGTATAGTCTTTATCGATCTCTGCTGCGACTTGACTGAGTTTACCGAGTATTCCGTTCTTCTTCG
>JANOAW010000529.1:0-3546 GCA_031411355.1 Hyphomicrobiaceae bacterium
CGGAGGTGGCACGTGATGCGGCGGTTCGACGAGGACGTAGCGCGTATCGCCGATCGACAACAGGTTGCCTGCCTTGAGTTTTGCAACAAAACCGTGTGCGACGTGGTTGTCGGCCCCGGCAACCAGAGACAGAGGAATTTCCTGTCGGGCGAGTTCTTCTTGCAGGGCTGACACATGGCTGCGGATTGCGGGGCCGTCATTGTGATAAACGCCGGGCAAAATGTGCGGCGTGCATGCCACCACCGTGACCCCATCGGCCACCCATAGCTTCGCCATTTCGACCGCATGCGCAAGATCGACGGCACCATCATCGATGCCAGGCAGAATATGGGAGTGGAGGTCGATCACGTTTGGCTCGGCACCACCATGGCTACGACATAAAAAAGTAGGACATCACGCGAGGGGCATTACGCGAAGGCCGTATTTCGCAACGGCCGTACTTATTGGCAATAGCTCGCATCCGATAAGTGATGTGTACGATTTGGCATACACGATCACACCTCACTGCCGATTGCGGTAAACTTGTGGCGCATGTGCCTCTCAGGCTTGATGGCGCTTTGATCCGCATGCAAATGGCTGTCAATCTATACTTTGATCATGCCGTACCGCGTCGTTCGACTGTCTCGACAGTCACGTTTTGAAACGATATCCAGCCGGCATGCTGCACCTGTCCCTGCCAAGCCGAAATGCAACGATCGCCGGCATCTCGGTGCTGACCTGTCTCGCCCTTGGCGGAGGGTCGCGACAGAGCTTGTTGTCTGACTCGATCCTGCAGGCAATATGCGTGCCGTTGCTGATGATAGCGGCTTTTTCCCTGTCCGACTCTCTATCGTCGCGATCGCGCAGAAGTCTGTACCTGGCACTCGCGTTGATTGCCGCGCTGTTCGTCTTACAATTGCTGCCGCTCCCAGGCGTCATCAGCGCCAGCTTTCGATTGTCAGCTGAGTCCGCTGCGATAGCTGGGGCTGCACCTTCGAATGCCGCCACCGCTGCACGGCACATGACCTTGCAGAGCCTAGCGTCCTTGCTTCCGCCACTGACCGTGTTCGTTGCCGTGGTCAACACCACCATTCGCGACCGCGCCAGCATGACAATTGTGATCATTGTGGCGGCCCTCGCGATGTCTGCACTCGGGCTGATGCAGTTGGCCGAGGGCCCTGCGAGTTCATTGCGGTTCTACGACATCACGAACGAAACCGAAGCGGTGGGCATGTTCGCCAACCGCAACCATTTTTCCGCGTTTTTAAACGTAAGTTTCATCCTGGTCGGGGTGTGGGTATTCGTGCTTGCAGCCCGTGACAGCGGCACTGGGTCGGGTCACGGACGCGACAACTCCAAGCCCTTGCGGATTGCGGCGCTGATCGTGTGCGCGCTGACACTGGTCACGGCCCAACTGTTGGCGCGCTCACGTGCCGGCATCATCTTCATGACTTTAATTTTTATAGTCTTTTTGTCGGTCTTGTGGCGACTCGATCGGCGCAATTCAGCGCCGAGTCTTGGCAAGGCGATCATTGGGGTGGTGGTTTTTGGCGTGGTCTTTGCCCTCGACACGGGGTGGTTCCGGTTTGCCGAGCGTTGGAGTGTGAACACGCTCCAAGACGCGCGCGTCATTTATGGTAAGAATACTTTGACGGCCGCGCAGGCTTTCCTACCTTTCGGCTCGGGCATCGGGACATTTCCGACGGTCTATGGAACTTTCGCTCCGGGCCGCGATGAATTTCAATCGTACGCCAACCGAGCCCACAACGACTTTCTGGAATTGTTCCTCGAGACGGGCTTTGTCGGCGTTGCAGTGCTGGTGGTTGCGATCGGTTGGTCGGCTTTCATGTTCCTCGCGTCCTGGAGATCGCGTGATCGCAACACGTCGTCGGCGACACCGGATATTATGAACAGCTTGCTCCCCGTCGCCGGCCTTTTCATCCTTCTGGTCCTGATCGGCCAATCGCTTCTCGACTATCCGCTACGGACCGCGGCGAACATGGCGATGTTCGCTATGAGTGCCGCCTTGCTGACGCCGCCGCTTGCCTCTGTCGCTGGCAGCACAACTGGACGGCAGCGCGAGCGGCCCGGACGCAAGCAAGGCCCGAGTGCGCCTTCGAGCGAAACGCCAACCAAACCGCTGTCGTATGGGCAATCATTTGGCGCTGAGCCGGCAGGCGCTAACGACGGCAGCGTCTGGCCGACGTCACCGGCCAATTCGAAACCCACGCGTGAACCAAAGGCGACATCGGCAGACAAGGTCGGCACATGAAGCTGGCCAACACTTGAAACGGGCCGTTGCCACGCCGTGATCCACGCGCAGCTGTTCGGCGCTACCTGCCGCGCGTCGGCCTTGGCGGGTTGCGCCCCTTGGCGATCGCTGCCACTGACGCTATCCCGTCACACCTTTCCTGTGCGCCCGAACACGACGATCACTTCTAATCTGACCTTACATATTTGAGCACTCCATGATCATTCTCGGCCTGAATGCCTACCATGGTGACGCGGCAGCGTGTCTCGTCCGGGACGGGGTCATCGTTGCGGCGGTGGAAGAAGAGCGGCTGCGGCGCATCAAACATTGGGCGGGCTTTCCGGCGCAGTCGATCAGCTACTGCCTGCGTGAGGCGGGCGTCAGGCTCAGCGACGTCGACCATATCGCGGTCAACTCCGATCCGTCGTTCAACTTCGGCAAAAAGGTGCTGCAGGCGCTGCGCCGGCCAAATCTGGCGATGATCGCCGACCGCGCACGCAACATGCAGAAGCGCCAATCGATCGAAGCGGAGCTCGCGGCAGCGTTTGGAGGAGAACCGTGCCGCGCGAAAATTCATCGCGTCGAACACCACCTGAGCCACCTCGCGTCGACATTTCTCGTGTCCCCGTTCGAGGAGGCGGCGGTGCTGTCGGTCGACGGCTTCGGTGATTTTTCGAGTGCCGCCTGGGGCATGGGCCGTGGCAGCGATATCGTCGTCGACGGGCGTGTCTATTTCCCGCACTCCCTTGGCGTCTTCTATCAGGCGTTGACGCAGTTCATCGGCTATCCGCACTATGGGGACGAATACAAGGTCATGGGCCTTGCGCCTTATGGCGAGGATCGATTTGCGCGCGAGATGGGCGAGATCGTAACGCTCAACGACGACGGCTCTTTCAGCCTCGCAACCAAGTATTTCAGGCACGACAAGGAGAAGATCGCTTACGAGTGGTCAGGTGGTAGCCCTTCAGTTGGAACGCTGTTTTCAGATGAACTCGCTGGATTGCTCGGCCCCGCACGCACCGAGGGCGAACCGTTGCTACAGACGCACAAGGATATCGCGCGCTCCACGCAAGCCATGTTCGAGCGCGCATTGTTCCATCTGCTCGACCGGGTGTGGGCTGCGTCACGACCCGACAATCTGACACTCGCCGGTGGTTGCGCTATGAATTCGGTCGCCAACGGCAAGATCCGACGCATGTCCCGCTTCAAAGGGCTGTATATCCAGTCGGCAGCTGGCGACGCCGGCGGTGCCATCGGTGCGGCGCTACAGGTTGTTGCCCAAAACGGCGGATTGGCTCGGAGCGGCGACATTTCCG
>JANOAW010000530.1:0-3472 GCA_031411355.1 Hyphomicrobiaceae bacterium
CCGCAACATGGCAACCGCCGGACCCCAGTGATTGCCGACCGGCGTGCCGACGGGGAACCCGTGAAATGGCGCCAGCGCCGCAAAATTCCGGGTCGTGATGTGACCCCGACGCGCGCGGTACCGCGCATTGCCCGGCATCTGCGCCCAGAACGCCGCTTCGAGCCCCATATCTTCACGCGAGACAACGGCGCCGCCATCCATCAGCGACTGTCGCAGATCAGCCATCAACTCATTCAGCCGCTTGGCGTCGTCTGCAAACACCGTCACCGATCCCTGGTGCTCGCCGAGTGCAAACGCATTGTCAGCCAGCTCCTGCTCCGCATGCGCGAGTTGCGGCGCCTGCCTGGCAGCGCCGTCGCGAGACCGGACCACCTGACGATACCGGAGTTGTATGAAAGCCCGCGCATCACCCTTCGGCAGGAACCTGAAGGATTGCACGACCATCAGCTCCATCGGCGCCGTCAACAGCGCATCGAACATCGTTGGCCGTGTCGTCGTCGGATATTCCTTGATGCCGAAGATGCCGCCGACCTTGGTGCCTTCGGGGTATCGCACCTCGAACTGCTCCCGGCCGAACACCACACGATCTTGATAGGCCGCGGACCAGACTGGCCCCTGCGTCACCGGCACGCGCCGCTGGCGGCCACCCAGCATCCAGTGCAGGACCGTCGCCGGTTCCGACCACGCGATACCCTGATCCTCGTATATGCCGAGCACACGCGCACCAACGTTCGCCAGCGCCGACCGAACGGCCAGAACTTTCTCTTTGTGCAAGTCGAATGTCTCCGCTTCGGCGGCTGCATCAGGACCCTTGCTACGAGCAAACAGCGCCGCGAACAGCTTGTCCGCTGGCGCCGCCTTCGGCACCGTCACGACCGCCAAGAACAGATGGTTGCGGAACAAATCTGAGCCATTCATGCGCTCACGGTGTTTGGCATCGAGGGCCGTCGAAAACGCCGACATAAACTGACCCTCGGGATACTCAGCTGCACGCCGGCGCAGAACTACCGACCAGAGCATCACCTGTCCGGAGGCCAAGTTCACCAGCGATCCATTCAGCGCGCGATGATGTGCGTTGATCTCATCCATGTCGGCCGTCTCGAACGGGAAGCCGCCGATCTGCAGGAACGATAGCAACTCGCCAGTGGTCAGCCGAACCGTCTGTTCATCCATGTAGGTCGCGTATCGCAGATGCGCGGACCCAAGCTGCTCGCGACGCCGCTCCGCCGCGTGTGCAAGATCATCCATGATCAATGTCCCCCACCGAGTACGTCGTCATCACGCGACCGGGCGACACCGAAGAACCGCCCCAATAGGGACGATTGAGTTGTATGCCCCGCGTCTCGATCCACGCCCGCAACAGACGAAATCGATTGTGGTCCTCCCAGACCAACGCCCTCATCACGAAATGGATCGCGACACCGACACCGAGCAGCCAGAACGCACCCGTGTTGACGGCCGTCACAAACGTCGCGATGCCATTGACGATGCACGCTTCAAGCGGCACGCCGAGCACCATCGACGGTCGTGTCAGAGCCAGGAAGCACATGTCCCGGATCTCGTCGGCTTCACGATCGACATCCATGGTCAGCTCACCAAAGCTGAGGAGATGGCACTGGCGCCAAGGATCACGCCGCAGCCGATGCAGATCATCAGGCCGCGCTTGAAATCGAGCTGCCCGAACAGCATCATGAAGCCGATGATGGCGAGCGTCGCGATCGCCTTGACGAAACCGGACGAGAAAGCCGCTGCGATCTTTTCGAGCACGCTCTGCGCTTTGCCGAACACGTCCTGCGCAAACGCTACCTCCGACAGGACAAAGCTCAGTGCCAACAGCACCGCGAATGCCACAACAACCCGCTTTAACTCTTGCATGGTCTCTCTCCTATTTGAATCCGGTCGCCGCGCCGGCGCCGGCACCCTCGCACTGAGTTCCAAATCGTGCCCTCGCGAACACGTCCCAACACGGCGGCTCGACCACCTCTCGACGGACCTCAACCGCACGCGGAGCAACGGCCACCACGGCCGACTTCGGATCAGACTTGGGGTTGCCGGTCCCGGAGCGTGTTGTCGCGACGCCGCCAAGCTCGCGCCGCATCACATCCTGAATCGGGGCAACACGAACCGCCGCCTCCAACATGCTGGCAGCCTGAAAACGCGAATCCGGCCGCCACCACGAGCGCACCGCCGCCCGCTCAGCCGCAGCGACGCCAACCCCACGGGCAACAGAGCTATTGCTGACCTCGAAAAACGCCTGCGAAGCGGCCCGCATCGACGTGCACGGCTCAAACCCGTCGCCGATCGACGCCCCGGCCGAAGCGAGCCGAGCCGACGTAACGCCAGTTAGTCCAATGCCGGGATCGCGGCCGCGATCCATCAGACCGACCACAACAGCAATACCTTCCGAAGCACTCGCGACTTCGATGACCTTGTCACCGTCGCGAACCGACAGAGGGCGACCGCCGCTCTCAACAGCCACGATGCCAGCCAGGAGCTCAATCGCCATGCCGGTCGCACACTTCAGTGCGATTGCTTCGAAGGTTGCCATCAGAACGGCACTCGCGTCGCACTGCCCGAGGCCGTGCCAACCTCAATCATCCGCTTCGTCCGGATGACCTCAACGCCTTCGCTGTTCGTCGTCGTGCCGTCCGCGACATCGACAATGCGGGCGTAAATGCCCCCGCCCTCGGAGGCACACCTTGGCATATGCCCCTTGAGCATCTGCTTGAGTGCCTTTTGAACGGGCGGCACACATTGCCCCACAGCGGCCCACCCAGCCGGGTTCGAGAGGCACAAAATAACTGTGCATCCCTCATCGTCAGCCCGTACGGGCGCTGTCGAAGTTGCGATAATCAACACCATCGCAGGAGCAAGAAACAGTCGTCTCATGGCCAGACCCCCAGCCTTTCAACGCGCACCGGACGCCTCTCAATTGTCAATTTCAATTGTCAATTGCAACCGGCATGCACAGGTTCTGCACATGAAACTAACCGACGAGCAGCTCGTGCGGCTGATGAAGCACGCGACTGTCGTGCTCGCGGACGAACGCGAAGCCAGCGCCCTGTGCGGGTTCTATTTGCGCCTGCTCCTGGCGCTCAATTCCACAGGAAGCACATCGGGCATGACGCTGGTCGAGACCCTGCGGATGTCGCGACAGAATTTCCGGAACCAAACCGATCAGCTGATCGCGCTTGGTTTGTTAGAAAAAGGAACTGCGCCATCCAAAGGGCCGCGCCCACAAAGCACCTTTGCGCCACCGGCGCACCTGCTGATGCCCACACGGTAACTGGTTGGGACCGGACGATCTTGGTCCACTGAGAGCGAAACCGCAACCGTACGGGACCGGTTGGCATCAGCGCGCCGATTCCGACGGCCGCCATCTATCCATCGACCGGTCGGTATCAGGTGTGGACCGTCCGTCGACGTCCGCTACCTTGAGACTCGCACCTGACCCGTAGCTGCCCTTCGGCCG
>JANOAW010000531.1:0-1934 GCA_031411355.1 Hyphomicrobiaceae bacterium
CCTCGACTACATCAATACGCTGGCCAAAAAGAAGGACGGCAAGCTCATTCTTGTCACCGCCATCAACCCAACGCCAGCCGGTGAAGGCAAGACCACGACGACGGTTGGCCTGGGCGACGGCCTCAACCGTATCGGAAAAAAGGCGATGATAGCACTTCGCGAGCCATCGCTCGGTCCGTGCTTCGGCATGAAGGGCGGGGCAGCGGGCGGCGGCTACGCGCAGATCGTGCCGATGGAAGACATCAACCTGCATTTCACCGGCGATTTTCACGCCATCACGTCGGCGCACAATCTGCTGTCGGCGATGATCGACAATCACATCTACTGGGGCAACGCGCAGAACATCGACACGCGCCGTGTCGTCTGGCGCCGCGTGATGGATATGAACGACCGCGCGCTGCGCGAGATCGTCTGCTCGCTCGGCGGCGTTGCCAACGGTTATCCGCGGGAAGCCGGTTTTGACATCACGGTCGCCTCGGAAGTCATGGCCATCCTGTGCCTCGCCAATGATCTGAAGGATCTTGAAAAGCGCTTGGGCGACATCATCATCGCCTATCGCCGCGATAAGACCCCCGTATTCTGCCGCGATATCAAAGCCGACGGCGCTATGACGGTGCTGCTCGCACAGGCCATGCAACCGAACCTCGTGCAGACCTTGGAAAATAATCCAGCCTTCATCCACGGTGGCCCCTTTGCCAACATCGCCCACGGCTGCAACTCGGTGGTCGCAACCAAAACGGCGTTGAAACTTGCTGACTATGTGGTCACGGAAGCTGGCTTCGGAGCCGACCTCGGCGCCGAGAAATTCTTCGACATCAAGTGCCGCAAGGCTGGCCTCAAGCCGGCCGCAGCCGTCATCGTCGCGACCGTGCGCGCTATGAAGATGAATGGTGGCGTGAAGAAAGAAGAGCTCGGCCGCGAAAACGTCGACGCCGTCAAAAAGGGTCTCGCCAACCTCGGCCGGCACATCGAGAACGTGAAGAGTTTTGGCGTACCCGCCATCGTCTGCATCAACCACTTTATATCAGATACCGAGGCGGAGATCGCAGCGGTGCAGGACTATGTGCGCTCGCTCGGCTCGGAAGCCGTGCTCTGCAAGCACTGGGGCAAGGGTTCAGCCGGCATCGAGGAACTCGCCCACAAAGTCGTGGCGCTGGCCGAAGGGGGCACCGCGAACTTCAAGCCGCTGTATGCGGACGAAACACCGCTGCTCGGCAAGATCGAAGCCATCGCCAAGAACATTTATCGCGCCGGCTCCGTCACGGCCGACAAGTCTGTCCGCGATCAGCTCAAAACGTGGGAAGACATGGGCTATGGCAAATTGCCCGTGTGCATCGCCAAGACCCAATACTCGTTCACCACCGATCCGAACGCGCGCGGCGCGCCGACGGGCTTTGATATCCCTGTGCGCGAAGTGCGTTTGTCGGCCGGCGCCGGCTTCGTCGTCGCCATCTGCGGGGAAATCATGACCATGCCGGGGCTGCCGAAAGTGCCGTCGTCGGAGCATATTCGCTTCAACACGGCCGGGCAGATCGAGGGGCTGTTTTGAGGATTGCTCACGGCGTGTGGTGTCTGACCGGGAGGTTAGACACCAAGCCGAGGCTTATTCTGATCCGGGAAACGGCAAGATGTCCCAGTCCATCGAAGACGCCGTAGGTGCTTATCTTGTGAGGCGGCAGGACCTTTCTGGATGGCACAAATCGAGCGCCATTCCGAGGAGCTTGGGGTCTCGAAAGCGCTCGTAAGAATCGCGATCGGCGAACTCGTTCACAAGAGACTGGCGATCCCTGTACATAAGCTAGGTGCAACATATGAGTTCGTTGCTGGGCTGACGGCGGAAGGCATTTCCCTCTACAGCAACTCCGCCCATGCTGCGCCAGAACCACCAAAGGTAGGCTTCATCTAATCACCCAGCCGCCACCCGCGCCACCGCC
>JANOAW010000532.1:0-3185 GCA_031411355.1 Hyphomicrobiaceae bacterium
CTGGCGGCTTCCCGTCATTTCGCCGACGCGGAATTTCGGCCCCTGCAAATCGCAGAGAATACCTATGGGACGGCCGAATTTGGCTTCGGTCGCGCGCACCGCTGCGTGCAGTTTTCGAATGCCGTCATGGGGCGGCTTCGAGTGGCTCATGTTGATGCGGAACACGTCGACGCCAGCCTGGAACAGCCGTTCGATCATCTCGGGTTCAGCCGACGCCGGACCCAACGTTGCGACGATCTTCACGCGGCGATTGCGCTTCAACATTTCGGAGCCCTGTCGTCACTGCTATCCACCGGTCGACATGCCACCGGCTCGATCGCCCTCGCTGGCCTGCATCGCTCCGACGGTCAAGGAGAATATCGCCCTCACGACGGCGTCGTTCCAATTGCCGGCTACTTTGCCGGGCCGCTTGCCGGGCCACTTTGCCCTGCATGCGGGATCGTGGCACGCGTCATAATCAGTTCGGACATGGTGACAGGTATGCAGACGACGGTAACGAGACGGGATGCCCTGGCCCTCGACACGCAGGATCCGCTGGCCGCAAAGCGGCACGCGTTCGTGCTTCGGCCGGGTTTGATCAATCTCGATGGCAATTCACTTGGGCCCCCGACCAAAGCCGCGCTCGCCGCGTTGAAGGTGGCGGCGGAACAGGAGTGGGCGGACGGGCTCATTCGAAGCTGGAACACGGCGGGATGGGCCGAGTTGTCGATGACGCTCGGTGATCGCGTCGGCCGGCTGATCGGCGCGCGCCCCGGTGAAACCGTCGTCGTCGACACGACGTCGGCGAATATCTTCAAAGCCCTGAACGCAGCGTTGAGCCTTCGACCCGGACGTCACGTGATCGCAGCCGAAGGCGGCGGCTTTCCAACCGACATCTATATGGCGCAAGGCGTCCAGAGCGTGCGAGCGGACGTGCGCTTGCGGCTTGAAGGTCGGGATGCGCCGACGCTGGAAGCTCTCATCGATGATCAGGTTGCGGCCGTGCTGGTCAATCAAGTGGACTACCGCACCGGCGTTCTGCGCGACATGACGGCGATCACGGCGCGCGCCCACGCGGCCGGTGCGATCGTGATCTGGGACCTCTGCCACACCGCCGGCGCACTCGCGGTCGATCTCACAGGCGCCGGAGCCGACATGGCCGTCGGCTGCACGTATAAATATCTCAACGGCGGTCCGGGCGCTCCGGGCTTCGTCATGGTCGCCGAACGCCATCACGGGCGTTACGCACAACCGCTGTCAGGGTGGTGGGGGCACGCACAGCCCTTCGCGTTCGAGCCCGACTATGCGCCGGGTGCGGGTCTGCGGCCGATGCTGTGTGGCACGCAACCGGTGCTGGCGTTGCGTGCACTCGCCGGCGCACTCGACGTCTGGGACGACATCGATCTCTCGCAGGTGCGCAAAAAAAGCCTCGGCCTGAGCGACCTCTTCATTCAGCTGGTCGAGGAGAGTTGCAGCACCCTAGGCGTCACACTGGCAGCGCCTCGCGATCATGGACGGCGTGGCAGCCAAGTGTCGTTCCGCCATCGCGACGGCTATCAGATCATGCAGGCCCTGGCGGCACGCAGCATCATCGGCGACTTCCGAACACCCGACTTCATGCGCTTCGGCTTCGCCCCGCTCTATCTGAGCTACGCCGAGATCTACGATGCAGCCGCGCACCTGCACGATATTCTGGCGAGCGAGAGTTGGCGCGAGCCTCGTTTCGCCGTGCGTGGCGCCGTCACGTAACCGCAACTCTGGATACCGCCGGTCGGCGCAAATAAATCATGTGGTGACAGAGAGTTGAACGATGTTTTTCACATGAAACCGACCGAGTGTGCCCAAAATGTCATGGCACATCCCCGCGAAGCGCTGCATGGTCTTGAAATACCGCGCTTTTTACCTTTGATCGCCAACGACCTGCCGGGTTCGATCTCGAACCGGTGAGTTTTGGCTGCGAGAGGGTGTGCGTGCGGGGCCTGCCCAACCCAGCACCGAGATTCCTGTGACCGTCATTCGAGCCATGGCCGCGAGCCCGCGCGGCGAACTCACGTTGTTGTTCGCCGCCAGTTGTGCCGTCGTCGTCGTCCTGGTGCTCGCGATCGCCATTGGCGGGTCGGCCTGGACCTCGGGATCGCATCTGCGCCTCGTGCTTCTGACGTGTCTGGCGATGGCCTTGGCCGTTGGTGGCGCAATTCTGCTCGGCCTGCCGCAGCTCGCGCTCCGGTCCGACGAGCGCCGTCGCGACGAGTTGCGCCGTTTGCAGGATGCGCTGAGCACAGCCAACGCTATCGTCAACTCGGAGCCGCAGATTGTCGTGTTGTGGGAGCACGGCAAGCCGGTACGCGTCGCGGTGCAGTCTCTCGTCGGCGTAGCGGGCCTGCCGGATGATCAGGCGCAGCTGCAGAAATTCGGCACCTGGCTCGACAAAGCCTCAGCTGAAGACCTCAAGTCGGGCCTTGACGGGCTGTTTGCCGCCGGCCGCCCCTTCAACGTCATCGTCCGCACCATACTGGGCGTACACCTCGAAGCCGACGGCCGCGCCTTCGGAGCGCGCGCCATGTTGCGCCTGCGCGGCGTCACAGGGCATCGTCGCGATCTGGCGAAACTGCTCGACCAGCATCGTGAATTCGGACGCGAGATCTCGGCCGGTCGCACGTTGCTCGATGCGTTGCCGATGCCGACATGGTTCGCCGACGACCAGGGTCGCATCACGTGGGCCAACAGCGCCTATGTGAAAGCTGTCGGCGCAGATCAGCCGAGCGACGTGCTGCATCTGCCGGTCGAGTTGCTGGAAGCCCGCAAGCGCGAAAAAGCCAAAGCCGTACTGGCCAAAAATCCGCGCTATATCGAACGCATTCCGCTCGTCATCGACGGCCAGATGCACGCCCACGACGTCTCGATCGTCGCCCTTGACGAGGCCAGTGCCGGCGTTGCCATGGATGTCGAAGCGCTCGAGAACGCCAAGGTCGACGCCGACCGTCGAACCGCCGCCTACGACCGCACGCTGCATCGCGTTGCCACCGGCGTCGCCATCTACGGCCGCGACCAGCGCCTGGCGTTCTTCAACGACGCCTACAGAGGCATCTGGGAACTTGACGCCGATTGGTTGTCGGCTGGTCCAAGCATCGAGGAATCACTCGACCGGTTGCGCGGCCTTTCGCGCCTGCCGCAGGTCCCGAACTATCGGGAATGGAAGCTCAAGG
>JANOAW010000533.1:0-3088 GCA_031411355.1 Hyphomicrobiaceae bacterium
CGGTGACGCCCATGGCATAGTGGTGGAATGCGTCCGTCAGGCCGTCCACCATCATGGTGTCGACCATTTTCGCGTCACCCATTTTGGTGCCGTCGCGAAGTTTGATTGCGTGCGGCGCTTGGCTCATGCTCTCCTGGCCGCCCGCGACGACGATCTTGGCGCCATCGAGGATCTGCTGCATGCCGAGCGCAACCGCGCGCAAGCCGGACCCACACAGTTGATTCATGCCCCAGGCCGGGGTTTCGACCGGAATACCTGAATTGATCGATGCCTGACGCGCGGGGTTTTGGCCGGCACCGGCATCGAGTATCTGGCCCATGATCACTTCCGAGACGTCCTTCGGATCGACCTTGGCGCGTGACAGCGCCGCTTGGATCGCGATCTTGCCGAGGTCGTGCGCCGGCAGGCTGGCGAGAGCCCCGTTGAACGAGCCGACCGGTGTGCGAGCGGCGGACGCAATGACGATGGTGGTGGCGTCTGACATGCGAAGCTCCTGTGAACGGCGCGGACGGCCGAAATAGCCTGGATCATCGGCTCGGATTTCGTTCTTGTGCCTATGCGAGATGCAGATGGTGCACAAGAGCAAGGGCGCCAAAAGTCGGGCCGCTGAACGCTTATAAATGGCGCGCACACACGATTAGCTCCCGCCGAGAATGGCCGATCGGGCTGACGCGCGTCGACCGCCCTACGTCACTTTTTTCGCCAACCGAGGGGCGGAAAAAACGGCGAAAGGCGGTCAACGCGGGCGGATACTCAAAACGTCTTTAGTAGGTCCGGTTGGGGCGTTCGTAGTCGGCGTACGGTCCGCGGCGATCGAGTGGTCGGGCGGCTATGATATCGCCCGAGCAACGATCAAGCTTGAGTTGGAACGTCCGACCATGGCGTGTGGCTTTGACGAAAGCCGTGCCACGATCGATCACTTGAGGATCATGGAATTCGCGCCAGCCCTCACGTTCGAGATTGATGCTGATGTCATCTTTGGCAAGGCACTGCGGCCCCGCAGAATAGGCTCGATGATCACGTGGCGCTTCCGAAAAACGGCGGGGATACTGGTCTCGATAGATCGGTTCGCTCGGAACAGGGTGGCTGTAGCGGTAGTCGTGGGGTGGTTTGTAGGGCGGCGCAAACCGCTCATCGTGGCGAGCTGGCGGTGGGGGCCCGCCGTAGAGATCGGCGTAGCGGGGATCGTCATAGGCGGAACCCGTTCGAGGGTAGGGATACGAATTGTAGAGATCGGCTGCAAACGCCGGGCTACTCCCTGTCGGCGTTGCGATCATTATTGCTAAACCCGCGCTCGTGACAGCAACAGCCATCGCCGTCGCTCGAAGCCAACTGTGCATGACCTAACTCTCCAAATCAGCGTGATAACGGCTGGGTTTGATACCAACCGCCTCCCGTCCACGCCCACCTGCGGCATACTCGTGTCTTGAACCTGAACGCCACATGAAGGCACTGCAACTTGAACCATTGAAAACGGTTTTTGAACAGTATGTTAGGGTTTAACATTGAAGAGCGTGGCAGCTCAGTAACAATGTTCAATTGTTGTCACAGGTGTGGCAGAAAAAACGTCACACCATTTGCTGGCCTGACTGTGGCTGGTGTCATTGTATTGCTATAATGTTCTTCTATGCCGACCCGTGCCGAAGCACGCCGGACAGATATGGACGCGCCGTGACTGACTTGCTCGACATCACCAACCAACGGGACAGCTCGCTCGCCAGGCCGCGCGTGTTGACGGAAGGCGACGCCGTCGACATCTGGATTGCGCGCTGGCTGAGGACGCGGCCCAAAGATCTCGTCTCACGGTATGGCTGCGACCATCGGCGGCTTTACGACATCTGGTGGGGCCGAGCGTTTCCGGCATCTCGCGCACGTGCCGAAACTCTTTTTGCTGAGCGGTATCCCCACGTCGTCGATCGTACGGCATTCGGCTATCGACGCATTCCGGTCGGGCGCGTGCACGATCCTCGTCAGCCAAGTCTGTTCGACGGGCTCCAGCGCCCCACAAAGTGATGATGGGCAATGCACATGGATGACCGCGTTGCATTTCGATGGTAGCCAAGGACCGATGCGATCGCGGAGGGACACATGAAAATCATCGAGACACGGTCGGCGCCCAATCCGCGGCGGGTGCGCATTTTTCTGGCCGAGAAAGGCCTTGATGTGCCCTTCGAGCAGATTGCATTTACGGCCGAAACGTTGAAATCGCCCGAATTCACCTCGGTCAATCGTCTGCAGAAGGTCCCGGTTCTGGTTCTCGACGACGGCACGACCATAGCTGAGACCGTCGCCATTTGCCGGTATTTCGAGGAGCTGCATCCCGAGCCGGCGCTGTTCGGGCGCGGCCCGGTTGGCCGTGCACATGTCGAGATGTGGCAGCGGCGGATGGAACAAGGCCTCCTCATGCCGACGGCATTCGCGTTCCGGCACCTGCATCCGTCGATGGTTGGTCTCGAAGTGCCGCAAGTAAAAGAGTGGGGCGAAGCCAACAAACCGCGGGCACTGGCGATGCTCGAGGTGATGGACGAGCAACTCGGGACACATGCCTTCATCGCAGGCAATGCCTATTCGATCGCCGATGTGACGGCGTTGTGCGCGATGGATTTCATGCGGCCGGCGCGTATCCAACGGCCAGACAGTTTGCTCAATCTCGCACGCTGGTACGGTGAGGTGTCGAGCCGTCCGAGTGCAAAAGCATAAGGCTTGCGGCGCGTGCCTGGCTGCGCGACATGGTCTGACATGAGCACACTCACACATCTGAATGCGCGCGGCGAAGCGCACATGGTCGACGTTTCGGAAAAGTCCGCCACGTCCCGAACCGCCATCGCGCAGGGCTTCGTTGCCATGTTGCCGACGACGCTCGCCCTCGTCACCGAGGGGGCGGTCGCCAAAGGGGATGTGCTGGCGACGGCACGGATCGCCGGCATCATGGCAGCTAAACGGACGCACGAGCTGATACCGCTGTGTCATCCATTGGCTATCAGCAAAGTGACCGTCGATTTCGAAGAGCAGACGTCCCCGCCGGGCATCCGCGTGACCGCCCTCGTCAAGGTGAGTGGCCAGACCGGGGTCGAAATGGAGGCTTTGA
>JANOAW010000534.1:0-14284 GCA_031411355.1 Hyphomicrobiaceae bacterium
TCCACGCCAACGTGCGCGGTTATGGAGAAAACGCGCCCATCCTGGCGATGCAGTTCGATGACCGCGCCATTGATGCCCTGATCGGTGGTCTGCGACTGCGAGCGTCGACCCCGGTTGGAGGATTGGCTGGAAACGTGTTCGGCGAAATCGGTTACGATCGGGTTCTCGTCGACCGGCAGGGCGATATCACGGCTAAGTTCATCGGCAATACGGCGCAGGCATTTGCGGCGCGGCCCGGTGATCTCGTCGGCACAGGATTGAACTTCAAAGTCGGCTACGAAACGAAAGTTACCAGTACGACACATCTGAGCGTGTCATATGGCGGCGCTTTACAGGATGGCGCGGGTTACGCGCAAAAGGCCGAAGTGAAAGTCAAGGTTCCGTTCTGACAGTGAAAGCCGATATCCGATGGCATCGAGTGGCATCGGATGTCGGCCTGTCACTCACAAGGTAGGGCGTGCCCAATCTTTCAGTAGTGGGCATTGCCGTCGCTCACGCCTTGAGCCACCAGCAGCGTGAGCGTTTCATCGGTTCATTTCAATCGGCGGTTCCTGTCAATCAGCTGCCACGATAACGTTGGCCTGAAACAGGGCAGGCCGTACAGGCGTGTCGATGAACGCGCTGCCTTCTTCGAACCATGATCTCGGTGCCGGCTGGCCCCACAATGTCTGGCGACGCGGGTCTCGAAGCGACCACCGGATGGGCTCGTGATCAGGGTCCATGGTCTGGTAATCGCTCGTGTAGATTTCGATTCGATGGCCGTCGGGGCATCGGACGTAAAGGAAGAAGGCATTCGAAATGCCGTGACGACCGGGACCCCGTTCCAGATTGGCCAAATAACCCGTGGTCGCCATCACATCGCATAAATGGATGATGTGAAGTGCCGTCGGCACCCAATAGGCGCAATGATGCAGGCGCGGGCCGGCGCCGTTGGTGATCGCCAGGTCGTGAACGTTGCCCTTGCGCTGCATCCAGGCAGCTGTGATGCGTCCCCCATCTTCGGGCTCTTCCTGGGTGTACTCGGTCAATCGGAAACCGAGTTTTGCGTAAAAATCGAGGGACTGCTGCAGTTCCGGGGCGAAAATATTGAAATGGTCGAGGCGCTGTGGGTGCACGCCCTTATAATGGCCGTAGCTCTGCAGTAGTCGCGGTCGTGTGTCCATCCTGGCGTAAAATTCGAGACGCACGCCAAACGGGTCGGTCACGGCCAAGGTTCGACCTTGGTACGGGCGTTCAATAAAAGCGTGTTTGACGCCGTTTGATTTCATAAATTCTGCTGCCTGATCCAAATCATTGTCCGCCGCGACTTTGAAACCGATCGCATCCGCATGAGTGGTCTCAGATTTAACCAACATCAGCGAGTGATGCTGCCGTTCCTCCATGCCGCGCAAATAAAGCGTGTCCTCGGCGGCGTCCTCAACGTGCAAGCCGAGTGTCTGTTCGTAGAAAGCGCGGCTGCGCGCCAGGTCCGTCACCGACAGAATGGCGTGGCTCGCACGCACGATCGTGAATGGGGGGCCAATCAATGGTACCGGCATTTCTGTGTGCTCCTGCGCGCGTTAGGTTCGTCGGTCCAACCTTCTCCGTCCGTTCAGAGACGATGCGAATGAAAGGTCGGTCAAAGACGCTCGTATTTACCGTATCGCGGGACAAACATCCATTAAGCAGGGATACTTGCCAAGTCGTGTACACACTTGGCAACGGTCGCTGCTCATGGCAGGTATTACCCAGGGCGGATCGCCTCGGGGGCTTTTCAACCGCTAGTTTGTCAACGTGACCGCGCCGGTCGCGGTCGTCGTGTGTTGTCAAGGGCAGGTCATGCCAGACGCTGTCGAAGCCGAGAAAATGGGTGCCGCGGCATTTGCCTCTACACGCGGCCTTTTTTATCAATTGCGAAGTCTGACGCTGCGGTCAAAACTGCTTTTGATGTTGTTGCCGACCAGTCTGCTCAGTATGGGCACTGTTGCGCTGCTGAGTTATCAAAGCGGCAAAAAGGCGTTGACCGCGCAGGCGACGGATCACGTGCTTTCGATCAGAGCCTCGAAAAAGCAACAGATTGAAAATCATTTCAGGACTTTGCGCGATACTTTCGGCGTTTTCGGTGACGACGTCGCAGTTGTTGCGGCCACCAGTTTGTTCAAGGATGGTTTTAATCAGCTCGGTCGAACGCGTCTCAGTGAAGATCGGCGACGGAAACTCGAGGATTACTATCGCTCGACATTTCTGCCGGCTCTGACACGGCGGTCGCCGCGCGACCCGATCCTGTTCGAGAATGTTTTTCCGCGGAATGACAAGGCCATCGAAGCTCAAACGTTGTTCATCGCAGAAAATCCGCGGGCGCCCGACCGTGCCCTGCTGGTCGATCATGCGGTATCGAACCCGTACACGTTGGCGCACTTTACCTATCATCCCTGGTTTCGGGAGGTGGCGCAAAAACTGAAACTCTACGATCTCATGCTGGTGGATGCCGACACGGGTGCCGTCGTTTATGGCGTTTTGAAAGAGCCCGATTTCGGCACATCTCTGATCGACGGACCTTATGCCAATTCGAATATGGGGCGGCTTTATCGACAGGTCTTGAGTGAGCAGAAGAAGGGTCTCGTGCGGCTGTCGGATCTGGAAAATTATGCGGCGTCTAATCTCGATCCATCAATGTTCATCGCAACTCCGGTGTACGCCAATTTCAAACTGATCGGCGTGATGATCGGCCAGCTGTCGGTCGAAGAAATCAGCCGCACTATGAACGGCGAAAAGTCCTGGGTTCAGGACGGTCTCGGCAAGACCGGAAACGCATTTGTCGTCGGTCCGAACGCGCTGTTGCGCAGCGAACATCGGGGCATTGTCGAGAATAGAGACGCCTTCCTCGATCAACTGAAGGCAAATGGATTGCTGGAGACGACGGTCAAGGATATTCGCGAAGCCAATACCGGTATTCTCCGATTGCCGATGAATATCGAGGGCGTGCGGCGGGCGATGCGCGGCGAAACCGGAACGGTGACGGCTTTCAACACCAAGGGTATCCCGTCGCTGCAGGCCTATACGCCTTTGCAAATTCCGGATCTCAACTGGAGCCTGGTCGCGCAGATCGACGAGAGCGAGGTGCTGGCGCCGCAACGCGAGTTCCAGCGCAACTTGATGGTTCTGGCCTGCGCACTGGCGCTCGCCACCACGTTGGCCGCCATGGGGTTGGCGTCACGTTTTCTTCGGCCTGTTAACGACCTGCTGGCGGGGGTTACGAAAATGCGAACCGGTGGCGGCGGGGTGCAATTAATCAAGCGCTCCGACGACGAGTTCGGTCGGCTGACCGAGGGTGTCAGTGCCATGTATCGGACGTTGTCGGAGAAGGATGCGATCATCGCCGAGAAGTCGCGCGCGAACGATGCCTTGCTCAAGCAGATGTTTCCGCCGGCTGTGGCCGAACGCTTGAAAAATGGCGAGACCCAGATCGTCGAGCGGGTCGCCAACATCACCGTCATCTATGTCGCGATCATCGGTTTCGTGAAAGAGACCGAGACGATGGACAGCGCGGTCAGCGCGGCATTGCTGGCCGACATCTTCGACGCCATGGACGCCGTCGCAACCGAGTACGGGGTGGAGCGCATCAAGACTTTCGGCGACCAATATCTAGCCGTCTGTGGATTGACGGTCCCGCGGCTGGACCATGCACACCGGGCTATCGGATTTTGTGACGCGCTCTCGCATGAGATCATGCGCATCGTGCGCGAAAAAGGTGTGTCACTGCGAGTGCGTGCGGCGTTGGCCTCAGGCGAGATCAACGCTGGGATCGTCGGCTCCAATCGCTATGCGTTCGATATCTGGGGCCGACCGCTGTCGTGTGCGCGCCGCCTCATTCACGACGCGGGGACGGAGGAAATTCGCATTGCGTCCGAGACCCATGCCTTGCTCAGCCCTGACAACGGGTTCGCCGAGAGGCCGGTCGTCGAGGGGCTGACACTTGGGTCCATGCGCAGTTTCGGTCGACCGATCGGCGCTGCGCCGGCTCCGATCGAGGCGCCGATGGCGCGGGCCGCTGAATAATATCGTAACCAGGAGAGAGACCATGTTCGGACTTTCCGACTGGATGATGTGGGGTGTCGTGCTTCTTGTCGCCTTCCCTGTGCTGATCATCGGCCTTGGGGAAATCGCCGAAGACATGGGCGGAAGCGCGCGGTTCAAAGCTTACCAAACCCCTGTGATGATCGTGCGCAACGGCGCACTGCCACTGGCGTTCGGGGCAATTCTACTCCGTCACGTCGCTGGCGTCGGCAGTGATGAACTGGTCGTCAAGGTCGTCGACACGTTGCTTTGGATCGTGGTTCTCAATGCGGCGCTCGCGTTCTCGAATTTGATGCTGTTCGACAATGCCAACGCGCGTGTGCGCATTCCCAAGCTGCTGCTCGATATCTTGCGCTTCTTTTTCGTGGTCTGCGGTGCGGCGGTCATCATTTCGGCGATCTGGGGCGTCAATCTCGGCAGCCTCGTCACAGCACTGGGTGTCGGGTCGGTGGTCATCGGATTGGCGTTGCAGGATACGCTCGGAAGTTTGTTCTCAGGCATCGCCCTCGTTTCGGCGCGGTCGTTTCGGGTCGGCGATTGGGTTCGGTTCGGCGCCGACGAAGGTCCGGTCCTGTCGCAGAACTGGCGGTCGGTCACCATCAAAACGCGCAGCGGCGACGCACTGGTCATTCCCAACGGTGTCATCGCGCGCGCGCCGTTGACGGTGCTTGGCAACGTCGGCTCCGTGATCGCTGCGGCCGAGGTGCGATTTCCGTACGACTATTCGCCGGACATGATCTGCGCGATGTTGAACGAGACGGCCGCCAAGACGCCCGGTTTTCATCTGGACCCGGCGCCGGCTGCGCGTGTCGCCGCGTTCGAAGATACGGGCGTGAAATATGGCATTTCTGTCAGATCCGTCGATCCGGCGAAGGTGTTCGCGGTGCGGAGCGAATTTCTGATCAACGTCTGGTTCATGTGCCAACGGACTGGCATGGCGATGTCGGGGGCGCTGAACGCCGACTTCTCACTCGGCGGTTCGGTTGCTCCACCGGCGTCGCCCGGCGACCTGCAGCGCATCTTGGCGCAGATGCCGTTGTTTTTCTTTCGTGGCTCAGATCACCTCGGTGTGCTGACGGCGTCGGCGCGCATCGAGCGGTATCGACCGGGACAGGTGCTTGTCGACGCCGGCCAGATCGCGGGCGTGGCCCATATCATTCTCAAAGGCCGCGCGCGGGCGACACAGAAGTCGGCGGTTGGTGAGGACGTCGTGCTGCACGATTTCGACGTCGGTCAGACGATCGTCGCCAAAGCAATGTTGCGGCGTGTGGCGATGCCGTACGCCATCAAAGCCATGGCGGATCTGGAGGTCGTGACCGTCGCCATCAACGACTTCAAAGCGTTTTGTGATGCCGACATCAAGGTTGCGCAGGAGGTCGAGCAGATGATGTCGGCGCGCGACGATGCGGCGTTGCGGACACTGACCAAGCTGCAAGCGGAGCAAGGGTTGGCCGCGGCAACGGGTAATCGAGCCCAGCTGATGAAGGAGCTTTTCCGGTCATGATTTTGCGCGCCCTGTGCCTGGCTTTAGTTTCCGCATGCGTCGGCGTCGCGCCAGCGGTTGCGCAGCTCGACGGCGTGAGACGAGATTTCGTCATTGCGACCGCGACGCCGACCGGCAACTATTTCAGCATCGGAAACGCGCTGTGTCGTGTGCTGCAGCGCCAGGGGCTGTACCTCGAGAATGAAGACGTGACGTTGCTCGGGTGCAGCGCCTCGGCGACATCGGGCTCGATCCAGAACGTCGAACTTCTACGAACGCGGGCGGTCGACTTCGCGCTGGTTCAGTCAGACGTGATGTTTCATGCCTATCGCGGTTCGGGACGGTTCGAGGGCCGCCGGGCCGATCAGCTGCGCTCGCTGCTGTCGCTCAATCAGGAACCGTTTCAAGTCCTGGCTGGACGCGGCAGCAACGTTGAAACGTGGAGCGACCTGAAAGGCAAAAAGGTCAATCTCGGACCCGTCGGCACGACCGCGAACACAATGTTCCGCGAACTGTTTGCCGTGCACGGCGTGGGTGAAGGATGGCTCGCGCAGGCTTTGACGATGCCGGTCGGGGGACACGCGGCTGAGCTGTGTGAAGGCAACATCGAAGTGTTGGGGCAGACGACCGGTGTGCCGAACGCTGGCCTGAGCGCGGCCATCCGCCGGTGTGGCGCGGCGCTGGTGTCGTTGGACACACCGCAAATCCGAACTTACGTTGCCGAGCGGCCCTACTATACGCCGGCCTTCATTCCAAAGACCGCATATCTCGGTCAAACTACGGACGTGCGGACATTTGGCGTTTTGGCGACGCTCGTCGCCACATCTGATACGCCCGATATTGCGGCCTATTCCATCGTGCGTGCGGTTTTCGAAGGCTTGGCGGAACTGAAAGCAATGCAACCGGCGCTGGCCGGAATCGTACCCGAGGAGATGATCACGCATGGCCTGACGGCGCCGCTTCATCCCGGAGCTTTGCGCTATTACCGCGAGCGCGGATGGATCAAGATGGCGCCCAAGTCGGCACCCGTGTCGTTGGAGCGTGCGGTGGATCTGCTGGCCGCGGCTTCGATCAGCGGCATGACCGCGCCCGCCGACGAGCCACCGGCCGTCATCAGCGGTGCGCTGACCGGGAAAGTTCCAATAGAGCCGTCGGCGATCGTGCCGCCTGCTATCGACCCGACTGTCATCAAGCGGGGTCGGAATTCAGCGAGCCGCGGCAAGACGCAGGCGAAGGGGCGCGGGTAGCCGGCCCCTTCAACTCCGTGTCATACGCGCGGCTGTTCGCCGGTTCCGGGGATCTCGCCGTCGTAGCCGTCGTCCGGGTTGTACGTTTCGAGGTCGACGCCTTCGACCTTGAGATTGGTGACGTCTTCGCCGCGGGCCTGACGTTCCGCTTCATCGTCCGAACGTGCGACGTTGACCGAGACTTTGGCAGCAACTTCGGGGTGCAGCTGGACATTGGCGCCATGAAGGCCAAGCGTCTTGATCGGCTGGTCGACGCCGACCATGCGGCGTTCAATAGTATAACCGCCAGCCGTGATCAGATCGGCGATGTCGCGATTGGAAACCGAGCCGTACAATTGGCCGGTGTCGCCAGCGGTACGGATGGCGACAAAGCTCTTGCCGTCGAGCTTGGCGAAGATGGCTTCTGCGTCTTTCTTCAAGGACAGGTTGCGCGCTTCGAGCTGGACGCGGTTCTTTTCGAAGTGTTTGCGATTGTCGTCCGTGGCGCGCAGGGCCTTTTTCTGCGGCAGGAGGAAATTGCGAGCGAAACCGTCTTTGACGGTTACGACATCGCCCATCTGGCCAAGGCGGCCGACGCGTTCGAGCAGGATGACTTGCATGTCTCTTCTCCGGGTTGGGTTAGATGTGGGTGGACTGAATTTCAAACGGAAGGCGGCTGTGTCGGCGGCTTGGCCAAGCGCCGGCGTAGTTCGAGCAACGGTTCCGAAAGTCCCAGGGCCGCGACCAGCGTGACGCCATATGGGAACAGCGGGTTCATCAGGAACGCGTAGGTGAACCAGAGCAACCACGGCACGCGATGCTTGGCGATGGCGTGCACGACGGACAATCCGAACAGCACGAAGGCTGCCATCAAACCGCCGGTCAAACCGCCGCCCAACAGATTTAGCGGCGCCGGCGCCGATGCCATCAAGAGGCCGGCGACGAAGACCACCATCAGCCATGCTGGCGGCATCAGAGCATGAAGGTCCGGCCATGGGCGCACCAGGCGCCCCGATGCGCGAGCGATGCGGCCGGCCAGATAGAGATTGATCGCGAACAGTATCAACCAATAGGCGGCCAACATCGCGGGCAGCAGACGGATCATCATGTCGACCAGCGCCTCGACCTGTGCCGGGGTCGCGGGTGTCGCCTTCATGACGTCGTTCATATCCCGAAGCTGGCGTGTCACGTCGGGGAGGAGGCGTGGCTTCAACGAGGCGAAATCGCCGTCGACGGTCGGTGCAAGGAACAGCGGCATCAAACCGGCGTACGCTGCCAGAACCGCGAGGATCGTACCGGCAGGTAGCCAAGCGATGCTGCCGTCAGGACGGGGACGTCCCAGTTCGGCCATCCACGCGGCGAGTGTGGCTGGCAGTCCCAAGCCGAGCAGAAACGCGAGGCCGAGGCCACCGCCACCGGCCGTCGTCATAACCAAGGCGCCTGCGATCGCGCCTGCGCCGGCTGCAATCACGCCCCACCCCAAGCCGCCAATCAGCAACGGCAGTGGCATGAGGACGAACAGCAACAGCTTCAGGCCTACGCCGCCGCGTGCCGCCGAATAGGCGAGCACGGCGGACGCGAGGCCACACCCAATACCGATGAAAATGCCCGACGGCATACGCAAGCTGTCCCGCGCGGTGGCGGTTAGAGGCCAGATGGCCCCAACCAAAGGTATCACGGCTCACTACGGACCCGCCCGAACCTGTCGGGACTCGTCCGAACTGTGCCGCGACGCCGATTTATTGAATGACGTACGGCAGAAGACCGAGAAACCGCGAGCGCTTGATCGCGTTCGCCAATTCGCGCTGCTTCTTCGCCGAGACGGCTGTGATGCGGCTCGGGACGATCTTGCCACGTTCGGAGATGTAGCGGCCGAGCAGGCGGCTGTCCTTGTAGTCGATCTTCGGCGCGCCGGTGCCCGAGAATGGGCAAGTTTTACGGCGACGCTGGAAGGGGCGACGTGACGGGAGCTGTTGGACTTCAGGCATCGGTTACTCCTGTGCGGGGCCAGCGGGACGGGGACGGAATGTGCCGCGATCTGCGGCTGGCGGACGATCGCCGCGAGGCGGGCGATCACCGCCACGACCACCGCCACCACCGAAGCCACGACCACCGCGATCACCACCGCGACCGCCGAAGCCGCCACGGCCACCGCGATCGTCGCGCTCGTCGCGGTCCTGCTTGCGCATCTGGATGCTCATTTCGGTCTCGTGCTGTTCGACCTTGATGGTGATCCAGCGGAGAACATCGGTCGACAGACCCATGCGACGCTCCATCTCGGCGATGGCCGCCGGCGGGCTGTCGAGGTTCATGAGGATATAATGAGCCTTGCGGTTTTTCTTGATCTTGTAGGCAAGGTTCTTGAGACCCCAGTATTCGGTTTTGCCGATTTTGCCGTTACCCGCCGAAACGACGTCGGCGAATTCCTTGATCAGGGCTTCGACTTGTTGCTGGGATATATCCTGGCGTGCCAGGAAGACATGCTCGTACAACGGCATGAGGATCGCCTTTGTTATGCAGCTGTTGTGCAGCGCACCTTCGAACACCGTTCGATGATACGACCGCGGCTGTCCCTCCGGCGCAGAGCCCCTCGCAAGCCGGAAAGGCCTACCAGGTCACGTTGGTGGAAACACAGGGCCGTGCGATCCGGCTTGCGCCATAGCTCACGCCCCCTTCAGCCTCCAACCGGAGTGGGTGAGCGGCTTATACGCGGAATTCGGCTTGTGACAAGAGTTGAGCGACTGATCGGGCCGCTGCGCCGGACGATCATTTCGGTTTTTTGGGCTTCAATGCATCCAATTGGCCGGTGAAACTCGCCAGAAGCATCTGTCCCACCATCGCTTGGCCTTGCAGCATCATGGCCAGCGGCGAATAGGCGAAGGCATTTTCGGTGATGTGCAACTGTAACTTGGTCATCGTGGTCATGGCTTCGACGGCGAGTTTCATGCCCTCCAGCTGCTGGGTGGGCGACGCGGCGGCAGGGGCTGCCGGCGCTGATTTGTGGAACGGCTGCAGAAACGGCGGCATGCCGGGAAAGGTGAAAGGCTGACCGGACGACGATGGATTTGCCGTTTCGGGAGGCGGTGCCACGGCGCCCGGCGGCTTCATCGAAGCCGGACCCATGGCTGTGTTCGTGGTCGGCGCATGAGAGAGTGGCTCGGATGGCTGAACGGGCGCGTGTCTCTCGGGCGTGGCAAAGCGCTCATTCAATGACTGGGCGGGCGATGACTGGGCGGGCGATGACTGGCCGAAGTGTTTGGCCGGCTGAGCCGCTGGTTCAGTCGCGGGGTGCGACCTCACCATGGCTTCCAGATATGCTGCGAGCAGTAACGCTTCGCGCGTGCGTTTTTCGGTCTCGGCGGCAAGCGGCGGGTGGCTCGCCGGTGTCGCGGCTGTACCTTCAGGGGTCGCGGGCAGGGCTGCGACAACCGGTTGAGGCGCTGTCGGCAGGTCGGCTGATAAAGTTTCGCTCCGGTGCGAGGCCAGGGCAGCTGCGGGGATGCGTATTTTTTCTCCGGTGGCTCGCAATTTTTCGCGCAAACGCCGAATTGTCGACGGATCGCTTACGCCGACCCGCTTGATAGCGGTGGTGGGCTTCAGTGATCGATCCGATGCAAGCATGCCGGCGATGGCATCGAGATGCCGTGCATCATCAATGCCTGTACCTTTGGGGCGGCCGCGCGCACGTCGGCGTGCGAGTGGCGTGTCTGGGTTGGTCATGGTGCGAGCCGTGATCGAAGTCGGGCGCAGCGTCCTCATGGGCAGGATCGAGCGACGCAATCGCCGAATCTATAACGCGGAATTATCATCCACGCTGTCACTCGATGTCCGCACATAGGGAGAAAAAACAGCTCAAACCCTTAAAGTCAAACGATTTTTGAATTTCACGACGTGCCGGAGCGACATTCTTCGTCGGCCGGCAACGGGTCGCAGGCGGTATCGAGCACGCATTTGCCGAGAGCGTCGAAAAGCTCCGGATTGGGTTTTCCGTCCAGCTCTCCCTTGTAGAGGCCGTGTTCGCGCAAACCGCACTGGTACATTTTGGTCATGCGCGGGCCACCGTGAGTGACGGCTTTGCGATAGTCCGCCAATGCGTCGGTGGGCTTGCTCATGAACTGGTTGATGTGGGCGCGGGTGTCCCACGAGGCGCCGCTCGAAGCATCGAGTTTCAAGGATTTCTCGACGTCGTCGATGCCCAGGGCGCCTTTGCCCCAGCGAAAATAAGCCCAGGCGCGATTGTTGAGCGCGACCGCCTGATCGGGGTCGATACCGAGCGATTTATCGTAGTCGGCGACGGATTCTGCATACCAGCCCTTGATCGAGTAGCCGAGAGCGCGTGACGCCAGAGCCTGCGCCTGTTGATCCGGCGTCAGTCGGCCCATCAACATTTCGGTGCAGCCCGCGATGCGAATATCGGGGTTCTCTACGCCGAAACAGTCGGTCGGGCTCGCCGTCGCCGACGTTGCCAGTGCGGCCAATATAACGGCGACGACGGGAACGGCGGCGAAACGCATCGAGGCTACTCCGGACTGCAAGCTCTGCACGGTACACCTTCGGATACGCGGGAATATGGCGACAGGGTGGCGGCGTCCAACACGACGACGTTCACGCCGCATCCTTGCGCGTACTCATGTCGCGAGCCAGTTTCGTGACGGCGACATAATCGGGTTTGCCCGAGCCGAGCAGGGGGATGGTCGCGACGTTGACGACCTCGGAGGGGATGTTGAGTTCCGACACCGACTTGTCGCGGACGTGGCGAACAAACGCATCTCTAGCCGCTTTTGGTTCATGGGTCATCAGTACGATGCGTTCGCCTTTGCGTGGATCGGGCAATGTGGCCGCGACCGAGATCGCATTCGGCCAAATTTCAGCCGCCAACGCCTCGATCGCCGACAGCGAGACCATTTCACCGCCGATTTTGGCGAAGCGCTTGGCGCGCCCCATGATGCGGACAAAGCCTTGAGCGTCGAGGCCGACGATGTCGCCCGTGTCGTACCATCCGCCGGCCGGCGGTTCGAGCGATCCCGGTTTTTCGACCCGCAAGTAGCCGAGCATGACATTCGGCCCTTTCACATGCAGTCGACCAACGCGCATATCTCCTTGGGCAGGGGCAATTCCGGGCACATCGTCGAGGCGGGTTTCAATGAGGGGAAGGATGCGGCCGAGCGTGCCCGCTTTGGCGGACAACGGCGTTCCCATGGCCAGGCCGGGTGCTGTTTCGGTGACGCCGTAACCCTCGAAAATGCGCACGCCAAACTTGTCCATGTAGAGTTGGCGCGTGCGCTCTTTCACGGCCTCGGCGCCGGCCAGCAGGATGCGGACTTTGCGCATGTCGTAGGCGTGGGCTGCGCGCGCGTAACCGTTCAGGAACGTATCGGTGCCGAACAGAACGCTGATTTCCTTGTCATAGACGAGTTCGGGAATGATGCGGTAGTGCAGCGGCGTCGGATACATGTAGAGCGGCACGCCTTCGACCAGCGGCAGGATGGTGCCGACCGTCAGGCCGAACGAGTGGAACACAGGAAGCGCATTGAAGACCCGGTCTTCCGCATTCAAATCCATGCGCGACAGGCCTTGCGCGATATTGGTCAGAATATTGCGATGCGACAGCACAACGCCCTTCGGCGTGCCTTCGGAACCGGACGTGAACAGAATGACGGACGCGTCGTCGGGCTTGCGTTCAACATAGGGACGCATGCCGCGAAGCAGTCCGCGGATCTTATCGCCGGTGCCGATGCCGGCGCGGACGTCGTCGAGATAGACGAACTCCAGATCGACTGCGAGGTCATCGACGAGTGGCTGCAAGCGGCCTTTTTCGATGAAGGCCCGCGAGGTGAGGATGGTCGAGACCTGGGCCGCCGTGCAGGTGGCGCGAATGCTGGCCGCACCGGACGAAAAGTTGATCATCGCGGGAACGCGACCGATACTCCACAAGGCCGTCAGGACGACAGTGACGCCGACCGAGTTTGGCAGCATGACGCCGATCGCTGCGCCTTCGCCGGCGTACGGCAACAGCTTTGGGCCGAGCACTTGCGCACCGAGCATGAGTTTCTTCATCGACAGCTTGGTGCCGAGAGGATCCTGGATCGCCACCTTGTCGCGGCTCCTACTCTTGGCGCTGTCGGCGAAGGCCGCGAAAATGGTGCGGTTCGTGTCAGCACATTTGACCCGCGTCTCGACCATGATGTCCTGAAGCGCGAGCCCCGCAGTTTGCCTGCGCGCGCGACCTTTCAAGGCTGGATCTAGGGCGAGTTTGCACGGCGGAAGAAATGTGATCGTGATCTTGGGGCGCCAGCCTTTCTTGACCTGGGTCGGTCGAAGATAGCTGAACAGTTTTGCGCGTTCGGCGCCGGCGATGTGGACTGGGACGATCCAGGCGTCGGCCTTGTCGGCCGTCATGCCGGTGCCATCGTAGACTTTCATGAGACTACCGGTGGTCGTTATGCGGCCTTCCGGAAACACCACGACAGTGTGGCCGGCCTTGACGGTGTTGACGAGACCGCGGGCTGCGAGGGGGCGCGTCGGGTCGAGTTTGAAGGTGTTGGCGAAACGCAAAAACGGCTTGATCCACCGGACTTCCGCGATGTCCGTGTTGACCGCGAACGACGCCGTCCGCGGCAGCACGGAGATCAACATCGGAGCGTCGAGGAGGCTGACGTGGTTGGGCGCGATGACGGTCGGTTCGCCGGCCTTCGGGAGATGTTCGAGGCCCGTCACTTCGAGGTCATAGACGAGCGAAAAAAACATGCGCCCGAGATCTCGGACGCCTTCCTTTCCCCAGGCGTTGACGACGTAGGCGACCATGATCAGCGTGCCCGTCGCAAGCAGGGCATAGAGCCAGTGCAGGGGAACCGACATCCCTTGCAGCAAAGCCAGAATGCCGCCGGCGACGGTCATATACAGAGCGTTCAGGACGTTCACCGAGGCGATCACACGCGCGCGCTTTGCCGGGTCGGCCCAACTCTGCACGGCGGCGAACGAGGGCACGATGTAGAGGCCACCGCCGAGAGCGATGCCGAACAAGCAGACCGCTGCGGCGAGGCCGCGCTTCGATGTGGCGAAATCGAGCAGGCCGATCGACTGCATCGATTTGGGGACGAAGGCTGCGACGAGGGCCAAGCCAAAGGCGAACAGCGCGATCATGACGCCGCCCAACGGCACCAGAGCCAAGTTTGGCTTGTCGTGGCTGATGCGTGCCGCGAGCAGCGAACCGATGGCGATGCCGACCGTGAAGACCATCAGGGCGCCGCTGTAGACATATTCGCTGCCACCAAGCGAATCTTTGACCAAAACCGGAAGCAGCGACATCGACACGACGCCGACCAGCCAGAACCAGCTGGTGACGTGGCCGCCGACGGACAGGCGCGGGTCCGTGCGCAGTTCGGCGAGCAGGGCGAAGGTGGATTTCAAGGGATTGCGCGTGATGGTGATGTCGGGTGCTGCGGCACCGTGTGAGGGGATCGCTCGGGCGAACAACCAGCAGCCGATCGCGAGGACCACGATGATGCCGACGATGATC
>JANOAW010000535.1:0-1607 GCA_031411355.1 Hyphomicrobiaceae bacterium
AGCGGCCGCTGACGTCGCCTTGCAGGTCGGCGCGCAGCTTACTCCGACGCTGCCATCCAATGAGCAAGCACACCCTCACTCCGCAGCCTGCTTCCGCGTCGCCGTGAAGCTGTCGATGCGTGCCTCGATGACGGGGCGGAAGTTGCGGATAAGGCCTTGAACCGGCCAAGCCGCGGCTTCGCCGAGAGCGCAGATGGTGTGACCTTCGATCTGTTTGGTGACGTCCCACAGCATGTCGATCTCGGCGTGGCTGCTTTCGCCGCGCTCCATGCGCTGCAGGATGCGCCACAGCCAACCCGTGCCCTCGCGGCACGGCGTGCACTGGCCGCAGCTCTCGTGCTTATAGAAATAGGCCAACCGGCGGATGGCCGCGATGACATCGGTCGACTTGTCCATGACGATGATGGCAGCCGTGCCCATGCCTGATTTGAGCTTCGACAAGGCGTCGAAATCCATGGTCAAGGTCTGGCAGTCGGCCTCGTTGATCATCGGCATAGACGATCCACCGGGGATGACGGCGAGCAGATTTTTCCACCCGCCGCGCACGCCGCCCGCGTGTTTTTCGAGCAATTCCTGCAACGGAATGCCCATTTCCTCTTCGACGACGCACGGCTTTTCGACGTGGCCAGAAATCTGGAACAACTTGGTGCCGGTGTTGTTGGGTTTGCCGATCTTGGCGAACCAGCCGGCCCCGCGCCGCAGGATCTCGCCCGCGACGGCAATGCTCTCGACGTTATTCACGGTGGTTGGTGCGCCATAGAGCCCCGAGTTGGCGGGGAACGGCGGCTTCATGCGCGGCTGGCCCTTCTTGCCCTCGAGGCTCTCGAGCATCGCGGTTTCTTCACCGCAGATATAGGCGCCGGCGCCGTGATGGACGACGATGTCAAAATCCCAGCCGTGGACATTGTTCTTGCCTATCAGCTTGGCGGCGTAGCACTCATCGACCGCGCGCTGCAGCGCTTGGCGCTCACGAATGAACTCGCCGCGCACATACACGTAACAGACGTGGGCCCGCATCGCGAACGAGGCGAGGAGCGCTCCCTCGATCATGGTATGCGGATCGTGCCGCATGATTTCCCGGTCCTTGCACGATCCCGGTTCGGATTCGTCGGCGTTGATGACCAGATAGCTCGGACGCGGATCGGCCTTGGGCATGAACGACCATTTGAGGCCCGTGGGGAAGCCCGCGCCACCACGCCCGCGCAACCCCGAAGCCTTGACCTCGTTGATGATCCAATCGTGGCCTTTTTCGATGAAAACGCGCGTGCCATCCCAGCAGCCGCGCTTTTTCGCGGACGCCAAGTCCACACCCTGAAAACCGTAGATATTGCGGAAGATGCGGTCGCGGTCGTGCAAGGCCATTGGCGCGATACCCGGTAAGGAGCCGATTTGGCGCCCGCAGTAGCACGACGACCGAAGCGGCGACAGTGATCCGCATGTCACCGGGTGTCGCGGGCGACCTCACACCCGATCGGAGCCGAAGCGGCGAGGAGCGCATCAGCCTTTTTTTGCCGAACTTTGCCCGCATATCTTCGCACGGGTCTTTGCGCTCGGCGCGCGGGGTGAAGAACACTATCCCGGTCTCGACGTAGTCGCGCGGGTCTGTC
>JANOAW010000536.1:0-3835 GCA_031411355.1 Hyphomicrobiaceae bacterium
CGCCGCCGAACAGCACGATCCAAACGAACGCCGAGGACGTCAGATCCTGCGTCCAGATAAAGGGCGTGACGAGATTGAATTTCGCCAGATACCGCATGGTGATCTGGATGATGAACGTGACGAACACGACCGCCATGAGACCGGCGATCACATCGTCAGCGCGCCGCTGTAAAAAGCGCATCTCACCCCCGCAAACGAAACCGGGGACGAAAAGCAATCCGACGCCGTCATCCCCCCGGACAGACGGCGTCGGGCAACACGGGAGCAAACCTTCACTTCACCGCGTTGATCTTGTCGACAAGACCCGCCGGCCAATCCTTGGCGAACTTGGAGGCGAGGTAGTCCTTCTGCACTTTGGTGCGGAAGGCTTCGAGGTCGGGCGTGTACACTTTCAGGCCTTTTTCCTTCATGAAGGCTTCGAGCTCGCTCTCGAGTTTGAGCTGCGCCTGACGGGCCGATTCAGCCGCGTCGTCGGATGCCTTCTGAAGCGTCGCCTGCTGAGCGGGCGTGAATTTGTCCCACACTTTCTTCGAGAATGCGATATAGTTCTGATCGACCAGATGCGAGGTCAGGACGATCTGCTTGGTCACTTCGAAGAACTTGCTGTCGCGCACGGTCGGCAAAGGATTATCCTGACCGTCGACTGCGCCGGTCTGCAAAGCGGTGTAGACTTCACCGAACGCCATCGGAACCGGGCTCGCGCCAAGAGCTGTACCGAGGAACAACCAGGCTTCCGTGCCCGGCATGCGCAGGCGGATGCCAGCGAGATCGGCCGGAGTTTTGATTTCTTTCTCGGTACGCAGATTAACCTGGCGACGGCCGAGATACATGACCGACAGCAGCTTCACGCCGAGTTTGTCTTCAGTCTGCTTCTTGAGGTCTTCCATCAGAGCGTTGGAGAACACCTTCTTCTGATGGTCGGCGTCGCGCAGCAGGTAACCGGCCGTGAAGATCGACCAACCCGGAATGAGCTGCGCCAGTTCCTGCGGCGACGTGATGGACATTTCGAGGTTGCCACGCGCGATCGCCTCGAGCTCGGTGCCCTGCTTGAACAGTGTCGCGTTGTAGTGACCCTTGAAATCGGCGAAATCCTTCACGGCCGGACCGAACACGCTATCCATACCGACGGCGCGCTGATCGGACTGGGTCATCGGCGCGGAAAGGCGAAGCTCGACTTTTTGGGCAACCGACGGCGTCGCGGCGACGAGTGCCGCCAGAGCGATACCACCCGCGATCGCGCGGCGTGTCAGAAATAGTGTCATATCAGGTTTCCTCCCAGATTTTGGCGGCACGGTGTACCAACCGGTTAATTGCGTCAAGTCGACCGTTAGGGGCATGCGTAACGCAGAACTGTTTCGATCACCTGCGCCCGACGGATCGCGAGCGACGCGGGCGATGTCATGTCGGTCTTGAAGATGGCCGAGAACGTGGCCCGATTGGCCACATTGAAAAACGACAGTGCGCTGATCGTCATGTGCAGATCGATCGGCTCGAGTGGATTCCTGAATACACCGGCCAGCTGACCGCGCGAGATGATGCGGGCAAGACTGTCGATGGCGCCAGCGTTCATCTTCTGCATGGCGCGCGACCGCTTCAGGTGCGCCGCATCATGCATGTTCTCGTTCATGATCAGCCGCACGAAGTCCGGATTGGCGGCCTGATAGTCGAACGTGAAGGCAATCAATGTGGTCAACGCCTGGATCGGATCATGACCGTCGAGATCGAGCGTCTGCTCAAGATCACGGATGCCGCGATACACGTCCTCGAGCACGGCAATGTACAGCCGCTCCTTATCGCCGAAATAGTAGTAGATCATGCGTTTGGACGTGCGCGTCGCCGCAGCGATCTGGTCGACCCGCGCGCCCGCGAAACCCTTGCGCGCGAATTGGCGCCGAGCGATCGCAAGAATATCGCGTTTGACGCCCTCCGGGTCCTGAACGCGAACGGCTCCGATACGCTTCACGTCCACGGCACGGCGATCGGCGGTTCGAGCAATGGACATCGGCACCTCGGGCACGTCGACCGCGCCTTTGTACTGGTTAGTTCATCGCCGGGCCGATGCCAAGTGCGTCGGCGACAGCTCCAGCTGTCATGCGGCGGTAACCTCAAGGCGCTGGCCGATGCCGGCCGTTGCGCCGGGCGCGAGTAGGTCAGCCGCTTCCCCGATACTGCCGCTCTCGATGCACACGAACTCGGTCTGGCTCGGCGGCGGCACATCGCCCATGCCGGCCGCCGACGCGCCGGGGTTCCACACGATCGTCGATCGACCGAAAGTGCGCGTGACGACGATGCGGCGCCGCAACACCGGGTCGTCCAGGACGTGCCGTGCCGCCGCGTCGTCGAACAGGGCGACGGTCTCGCGAGGAATGCTCATCACCCCCCGCTGTTGCTTCATCGTCCCGTTGTCGGTGTTGTCACGATACGTCGCGCCGTCGAGACCTTCGATCGAGATGCGCCCGACATCGCCGACGCGCAGATAAGTATGTAAAGCGTGGGTCAGCGACATCGGCTCCGTGCCGACATTCGTTGTCTCGAGCCGCATGTCGAGCGTGCTGCCGAAGACGACTGCGAACCGCAGCCGCGCATTGGCGGCCTGAGGGTCCGCATCAGCGGGCGGCAGTTCGAAAACGAGTTCGACGTCATCGCCTGCGCGGCGTGCACCAACGATAGACCACAGCGCCGTGCGAGCGTAGCCGTGCTGTGGCTGGCCGGGTCGCGGCCCGAACCAAGGCCAGCAGATCGGTACGCCACCCCGGATCGGCTTACCGCCGCCGAAGCGCGCCGCCGGCGAGAGCCAGAGCACGTCGTGGGTCTGGCCAGCTGGATGCCAGTACAGAACCTGCGCGCCCTGAAGCGCGATCGCGGCATGACCGGCGCGGGTCGCAACATCGACGACGGCACCACCGGCGCGCTCGGTCAGGGTCACGCCGTCGATACCAGCGAGCACATCAAGTGAGATGCTGGCCATGTCTCACGCCTTCGCCACGCCGATCGTCGGCCGGCCGACCGAGCTGTAGGCGAAGCCGTGTCGGCGCATGTCCTCGAGCCGGTAGATATTGCGCAGATCCACCACGACAGGTGACTTCAGCAACTGTTTGATGCGGCCAAGGTCGAGGGCACGGAAGGCGTCCCACTCGGTCGCAACCACCAGCGCGTCGCAGCCCTCGATACAGCCGTAGGCGCTTTCGGCATAGTCGATCTCGGGTAATACGAGTCGCGCCTGCTCCATGCCGACCGGATCAAAACCGCGCACCGTCGCCCCCTGGTCTTTCAGGGCCGTGATGAGCGCGATCGATGGCGCATCGCGCATGTCGTCGGTGTTGGGTTTGAACGTCAACCCGAGCACCGCGATGGTCTTGCCGCGCACGTCCCCGCCGAGCGCTGCGATAACTTTACGGGCCATGCCGCGCTTGCGGTTGGTGTTGACGGCGTCGACCGTCTCGACGATGCGCGAGGCGACGCCATAGTCGTGCGCCGTCTGCAGCAGCGCGCGCGTATCCTTCGGAAAGCACGAGCCGCCGTAACCCGGGCCGGGGTGCAGGAATTTCGAGCCGATGCGGTTGTCCGAGCCTATGCCGCGCGCCACCTCTTGCACGTCGACGCCGACGGCCTCGCACAGATCTGCCATCTCGTTGATGAACGTGATCTTGACGGCGAGGAATGCGTTGGCCGCATATTTGATCAACTCGGCGGCCCGACGCTTGGTGACCTGCAGCGGCGCCTGATTGAGAAACAAGGGACGGTAGACGTCGCTCAGCACGTCGCGCGCGTGGTCGTCTTCGACACCGATGACGATGCGGTTCGGTCGCTTGAAATCTTCGATGGCCGCGCCTTC
>JANOAW010000537.1:0-8014 GCA_031411355.1 Hyphomicrobiaceae bacterium
GTCACCGGCACCATGTTGGTCACGGCGATGAAAGACGATGGCGTCGATATCTGGGGTGACGGATCGACCTTCAAAGGCAACGACATCGAGCGCTTTTATCGCTACGGCCTGCTCACCAATCCGAACTTGAAGATCTACAAACCCTGGCTGGACCAGCAGTTCATCGACGAACTCGGCGGCCGCTCCGAAATGTCGGCTTTCATGACCAAGCACGGCTTCGGCTACAAGATGTCGGCCGAAAAAGCCTATTCGACCGACAGCAACCTGCTCGGCGCCACGCACGAAGCCAAGGACCTCGAACAGCTCGACAGCTCGATGCGCATCGTCGTGCCGATCATGGGCGTGCCGTTCTGGAAGGCCGATTGCGCCGTCACAGCCGAAACGGTGCGGGTGCAATTTGTCGAGGGCCAGCCTGTGGCTTTGAATGGCCGAACCTTTGCCGATCCGGTCGAGCTGTTCGGCGAGGCGAACGCCATCGGCGGCCGGCACGGCCTCGGCATGAGCGACCAGATCGAAAACCGCATCATCGAAGCCAAGAGCCGCGGCATTTACGAAGCGCCGGGAATGGCTTTGCTCCACATCGCCTACGAGCGCCTCGTCACGGGCACTCACAACGAGGACACCATCGAGCAATATCGCATGAGCGGCATGAAGCTCGGTCGACTGCTGTATCAGGGCCGTTGGTTCGACAGCCAGGCGCTGATGCTGCGTGAGACCGCCCAGCGTTGGGTTGCGCGTGCGATCACAGGCGAAGTGACGCTGGAGCTTCGCCGTGGCAACGACTATTCGATCCTGAACACGCAGAGCCCGAACCTGACCTATGCGCCGGAGCGCCTGTCCATGGAGAAGGTTGAAGATGCGCCGTTCTCACCGGCCGATCGCATCGGCCAGCTGACCATGCGCAACCTCGACATCAATGACACGCGCGCGAAACTCGGCATCTACAAGGACAGCGGCCTGCTCTCGACCGGCGAAGGACCGCACGTGCTGAAGCTCGACAAGAAGGCTTGACGGCAGACTTCGCTGTGACGATCCAGGAGGCGAGAGTTCGATGGCCAGACATGAGGGTGGATGCTTGTGTGGTGCGGTACGTTACGTGACCGTCCATGCCCCTCTCCGTGTGACGATCTGTTTCTGTCGCTTTTGCCAGCGCGCGACTGGATCGGCAGGCATGGTCGAGCCAGTATTCGACGCGTCGGCCTTTCGCATTGAAGCGGGACATCCAGCAAAATTCGACTTGCCCTCGGGTGGCAGCGGCAAACGCATCGGTGTCCACTTTTGCCAGACGTGTGGCACCAAGCTTTATCTGGATTTTGAGCGCTTTCCCGGTGCCGTCGGCGTCTATGCTGGCACGTTTGACGATCCGGACTGGTTCGACCGAACGCCGGCAAACACGAAATTCATTTTCCTCGAGGCCGCTCAACACGGCACTATTGTGCCTGCGGGCTATAATACCTTCCAGGCACATGCCATGACGAATGCTGGTGTTCCCATCGAACCCGTCGTGCATGCGACGGCCCACACCATTGCCCGCCGGACATAAATTCCCATGCCCCCCGACGATGAAGATGCACAAAACGAAGTTACCGACAGTGGCGACGAACCCGCCCTCGCGGCCGATGCGGAGGTGCGCGTGCGGCGCATGCACCGGCGCGACATCAATAAAGTCTGGGAATTCCTGAAACGCGTATTCCGCGACGTCAATCGCGAGACGGTCGAATATCAGCGGCCACGCTTGAAGGCGCACTTTCTCGACATCTACGAGGAGGACGGCATCGAACAGCTGGTGTTCGAACTCAAGCGCGGGACCAAATTCGAACTCGTCGGTTATGCCGAGTACGCGTACGAGATCATCGGCACCGACAGCTGGATGAACAGCCGCTACTTCGAAAAACGCAATATGCGGCCGCTGTTCGTCGAAGAAATCGCCGTCAGCCCCGAATATCGTGCACTCGGCATCGGCACTTTCATGTTCGAGCAGATCGACCACGCCGCACGCCTGCGTGGCTGCACGCACATTGTCCTGGAAGTGGCCGAAAACAACGAAGACGCGTTGCGATTCTATCGCAAGCGCAATTTCCACAAGCTCGACGCGGCCATCTTCATGTCGCGCAAGCTCGACACGTCCGGCGAACTACTGCAGCCGCGTAAGCTGCGCAAAAAAGGCTGAAGACCGAGGCGGCGCCAAAAGCCGCCCGTTGCTTATTGCGGCAATGCTGGCGGTGAATCGGCCAATGTGCGTGTATACGCCATCAGATCAGCGAGATCCTGCGGGTCCTGAATGCCGACGAAGGCCATTTTGTTGCCCGGGATATTTTCGGCGGGTTTCCAGATGTAGGCGGCGAATTGCTCCCAAGTCCAGTTGCCACCTTTGCTCTTGATTGCATCCGAATAGCCGTTGAAGCCGGGATGCTTACCGATCGGGCGGCCGATGATGCCCCACAAATTCGGGCCGATCTTGTTTTCGCCGCCCTTGTCGACCGTGTGGCAGGCGGCGCATTTCTTGAACACGGCTTTGCCGGCTTCGACGTTCGGCGCGGCGGCGGTCTTGAGCAAGCCAGCGATCGGGGCGAATTCGAACTTTGCCGCAGACGCCGTCGACCCGCCGGCTGCAGCCGAAACGGCGATGGCATATCCGGGTGTCTTGGGGGCAGGCTTGTGCAGAGCGATGTCAGCGAACGTCCGGCCGCCGAAGATGAGCAGACCCGCGGCCAGGACGCCACCTGCGATCTTGTTCAATTCGAAGGAATTCATCGGCTGACGTCCTCTGGGCAAGTCTGCAGCACTGCGGACTACACGCCAACGCTCCCGACTTGCAACGTGACAGACCGCCGTTCTAGGAGGTGAGAACCGAGGCGAATTGTCACTTGTCGGAGCCGGCTTGGGCCTCGTCCTGAATGTCGGCGCCGCAACCGGCGCCGACAGCGCGAGCTCCCGGAAGTGTTGCAACGAACTTTGAAAGAACATCGTATGTCTGACACGTTGATCGCCATCCCGTCGCGAATGGCGGCAACTCGATTGCCAAACAAGCCGCTGGCCGACATTCACGGCGAGCCGATGATCGTGCATGTCTGGCGGCGCGCTGTCGCAGCTGAGGCCGGTCGTGTCATCGTCGCGACCGACAGCGCTGAGATCGCACACGTGATCACGCGAGCCGGCGGCGAAGCCATCATGACCCGCGCCGACCACACCAACGGATCGGATCGCATCCATGAGGCAATCACATCGATCGACCCACGTCGCAGGTATGGCCGCATCGTCAACGTGCAGGGCGATTTGCCGACCATCGATCCACGTCTGGTCCACGCCTGCCTCGGGCCGCTCGATACGCCTGAGGTCGACATCGCGACCTTGGCTGCCATCATCGTGCGGCCGGAAGAACGCGACAACTCCGCGGTGGTGAAGGCCATCGCGACACCCGTTGGCGCGGCGCCGCTACCGGGTCGCTTGCGTGCACTCTATTTTTCCCGTGCCACGGCGCCCTTCGGCGATGGCCCGTTGTATCATCATATCGGTATGTACGCGTATCGCCGGGACGCATTGGAACGTTACGTGACATTGAAACCGACGCCGCTCGAAACGCGCGAACGCCTCGAACAATTGCGTGCACTTGAAAACGGCCTCAGGATCGATGTGCAAATCGTCGATGCTGTTCCGCTCGGCGTCGACACGCCGGAAGAGCTGGAGCGGGCCCGCGCGTTGCTGCGACCGGCGTGATCGGCATGGCATCGGCCTTTTATATCTCGCATCCTCAAGTGCGCATCGAACCAGCTGTGCCGGTCCCGCGGTGGACTTTGTCCGAAATCGGAATTGCGCGCCTGCAGACGTTGAGCGACGCGGCTTGGATCAAAACTCTGACGATCACTCACGCCAGCCAGGAGACGAAAGCCGTCGATACGGCGAACGCATTGGCCCGCATCGCCGGATGCACAGTGGTCATCCATCACGACATGGGGGAGAACGATCGCGCGTCGACAGGATTTCTTCTGCCGCAGGAATTCGAGGCCGCAGCAGACGCGTTCTTCGCCACGCCGAGCACGTCAATTCGGGGCTGGGAACGGGCGATCGACGCGCAATCGCGCATTGTGCGGGCCGTCGAACGCGTCCTCGCGACCCACGATGAGAGCCACCCGATCGCCTTCGTCGGCCACGGCGCTGTCGGCACGCTGCTCTATTGCCACCTCGCCGGTGCGCCGATCGATCGTCGATTCGATCAGCCGATGGGCGGTGGCAATGCACACGTTTTTGACCTTGCGACGCGTCGAATTATCCTACCCTGGACCCCGCTCGAATACGTCGATCGCGCGTTGGCGGTTAAATGATAGCGGTCGAAAATACGAGCCGAATTCAGACTATTGCAGGGTTTCCGCGCCATAACCAGAACAAGGCAAGGGCTCGGACTTCCGCGGCCCCGGACATTGGTGTTGTAGCGTTCAGTCGAGAGGATCGGGCCTGGCGGTCGTAAGCCGGCTCGAATGGGTCATGCGTAGAGGCATTTTGCACGCGGCCGGCCTGGCAGTGGCGGCCTTGGTGTCGACCATCGCCGCGCCAGCGACGGCGCAAGGTTTCTTTCAGCAATTGTTCGGACTAGGTTCTGCCACACCGTCTCAGCCGGCGCCGACGGCCGCCCCAATGCTGACGACACCTGGTGGACGACCATATGCGGCGCCCGGTGTTTCGAACCATGGCGCCTTTACCAGCCGGCGGCCGTATGGCGATCATGATGACAACGACAACCGCGCATCCGGCAGTTATCGCACCATCTGTGTGCGCACGTGCGACGGCTTTTATTTTCCGATTTCGAACAGCACGTCCAAAAAGGGTTTCTATCGCGACGACATGAAATGCCGCTCCCAATGCGGTGAAGATGCGCGCATCTTCTATCTGCCGAGCAAGACGACGGATGTCGACGGCGCGGTCGATCTGCAAGGGCGTGCTTACGGTCGCACGGCGACAGCATACGTCTACCGCAAAACACTCGTCGGTGGTTGCAAATGCAAACCTGATCCGTGGTCACAAGCCGAACTTGCCCGCCATCAGCGCTATGCCGACGCCGAGCTCGACACGAAACGCACCGCATTGCCGACGTCGGACGCGCCGACCGACGTCACTATCGTAGCTGCTGATAAATCGACCGACCCGACCACCGTCGAAGAGTACAAGATTGCAGCCGTCGTTCCGAAAACCAGATCTACCGGCTGGAAAACCGTAAACACCCAGATCGCGCCGAAAGCGCCGCGCCAGCCGCAGAAAGTTGCCTCAAAGGTGGGTCAGGGTAGCGCCATGTTCGGAGCGGGCATGGGCCTTGGCAGTGGCCAGCTCACGTGGCCGGGCGACGGCCCACGGCGGCCCTGATCGTCGGCCGCTCAGCGCGACGTCCGCACCAGTCCCGCCGCCGTGGCGATGGCACAGGCACCGCGCTCGGCGCACGTCGGCGGTGCACCGTGGGCTATGAAACCGAGCGTGTGTGCGGCCGCAACGTAGCGTGCCGTCAGCTTTTCGGCGCCGATGACAGTGATCAACCGCTTGCCGCCATGTGCCGCGTCGGCGATTTCCGCGCCGATCAGCAGGCCCGAGAGATGATCTGCCAACGCTGACGCCGGCAGGCGCTCGAACAAACCGAGGGTTCTGGTAGAAAACACCCGGTGCAGAAGAGCACCTGGACCGCCGGCCGCCGCGCCTGCTTTCACAGCCTCGAGAAAGGCAGCAGTCGGCTCGCCGTCAGCCGGCTGCGGGCCCGTCATCAGTCGGCCGAGTATCGTATGAGCGCAAAGCGCAGCATAGATCTCCCCGGTCATATAGGTCGCGAAACTTTTGATGCGGCCGTTTTCGACCTGCGCCCATTTCGAATGCGTCCCCGGCAGCACGCACACACCGTCGACGACGCCCGAGCCGACGATCTGCGTCTCCTCGCCCCGCATCACGTCCGGCACGCCGGCGTTTGAAGTCTCGAGCCCTGGTATGATGTGCACGTCGCCGAGATCGGCTGTGGCGACGCTCAGCAAGCTCGCGGCGACGTCGTCGATGCCTGCCGGACACGGCACATACATCGTTTCTTTCCAGCCTTGCCGGCTGCCGATCATACCTGACAGCACGATCGGCAGATCGTTACGGGCCCGTCGCCAGGGTGCCACCAGCTCGGCCAAGGCATCGGCGAATTTGCGGTCGAGGGACGCGAGGATGCCTGGCGCATCGACGATGCGGGCGATGGCGTTGCCGCGCACGTCGAGTAGGCTGGCGCGACACGAGGTCGTCCCCCAATCGACCACGATGAGGTGCGCGCGTGCCGTCATGACTTGAACACGGCCGCGAGTTTGGCCGCTGTGGGATCGTGTGTGAGGTTCATCGACAGGGCTGTGACCGAAATGAAGCCGTTGTAGATCGCCCACAAATCGGTGTCAGGCGTCGTATTGGAGCGTCGACGTTCGTAGGCGAGCCAATAATACGCATTGCCCCACGTGTCATGTCGCGCGTCGATGCCGAGCAGGTCGTTCTCGCGCTTGCCCTGGCGGGTGATTTTCGTGCCTTTGGCCTGATCGGGCTCGGTATCGGGAAAGTTGACGTTCATGAGCACCCCGGTCGGCCAGGTGAACGACGTTACTTTACGGATGATGTCGGGGCCGTGGGCGATGGCGCACGACCAGCGCGGATCGGATTTGCTTTCAAAGCCGTACGCCTGCGACAACGCGATCGAGCGGATGCCGATCTGGGTGCCTTCGAACGCGCCGGCGATGGTGCCGGAGTACGTCACGTCTTCGGCCAGATTTGCTCCGCGATTGACACCCGACAGCACGAGATCCGGCAGTTTGCCGGCCATGACGTGTCGCACACCCATGATCACGCAATCTGTCGGCGTGCCGCGCACGGCAAACGCGCGCTCGCCGATTTCGCGCATTCGCAATGGTTCGTTCAGCGACAGCGAATGACCTGCGCCGGATTTGTTCACCTCGGGTGCGACGACCCAGACGTCGTCTGAAAGCTTGCTGGCGATCTCGCGCAGCGCATGCAACCCGGGTGCATCGATGCCATCGTCGTTGGTCAGGAGAATCCGCATGGTGCCTCTCGGAAGCGATGTCGCGTTAGACCACTTTCGCCTCGATACGTGAAGGCCACCGCGCAGCGACGCCGACCGCCGACATCCAAAGCAGCAGAGCATCCGTGGCGCGAGGCCACGAATGTTCCGATGCTTCAGCGCCCGATTCGAAACACACCGTCTCAGCTGCACGAGAACGACAAGCGCCCGCTGACCGTCACGGACTCGATGCGGATGCCGTCCTTCTTGAGGTCACAACTGACGCGGTCGTAATCTTTGTCGCGGGCCGGCGCGAGCCCGCTGCCAAACTCGATACGGCACTTGCGTTTGGCCTGATCGATCAGGAAATTTTTGTTCTCGAGATGGGCGCCAACGCACGTTTTGCGCGTCGCCGAGGTGAAAGTGCGCGCCTCGACCAGTGTGCCGCTCGGTTTGACGACGGACGATTTGGGCGCGTCACTGCCGGTGACTTGGCGCTTGGGCGCAGCCGTCTGGGCGTTGGCGAGGCCGCAGCCGGCGAGAAGGACTGCGCAGGCAAGCGCGGTGAAGGACATTTTCATGGTGGTGCTCCAGGGGGGGGGCATTCGGCCATTTCCGAATGTGCTTTCACCATGCCGAACGGCGGACGATGCCGCTGTGCCGGCGAGCACGCGCCGAAGCCGCATAGCGCCGGCCACGCCAGCCGCGGCGCTCCTGACCGGCATTTAATGCAATGCCCTGTTATTCAAACAATTTCGGCAACCAGCGATTAACCGCAAATTAGATGCTGCCGGCCTAATGTCGGCAATAGTCTGTTGTCTGCAGCGAAAGCCCGTCATGATGAACCGAGCCATTGGTGCCGGCAAAGGCAAGTCGCCCTCGCTGATGAACGAGTACGCCTCGCTGCTCGGCGATGCGGTCCTGCGCCATCGCGCGCGGGTCGCTGAACATTCCGCCCGCATCGAAGCTGAGCTTGCGAGCAACGTGAAGTCCGAATTCATC
>JANOAW010000538.1:0-6723 GCA_031411355.1 Hyphomicrobiaceae bacterium
CATGGTCGGAGGCCTCGATCGATCCGGAAGCCGCCACCTAGCACCCCATGGCGACGGGCGACAGGCTGAGATGCGGCCGCCCGCGACCTTCGTCTGACGTCATGCCATGGGTCTGCCACACGCGGCCCCAACTGGCGCCGCAAATCTCGCGCTTTCTGGCATCGGTCTCGGGGTCATGCGAATCGAAGCGTAAACGCAGCGTTAACCATCTCCCAGTTACACCAGATAGCTATTCCGGCGTGTCATGTTCGTCACGGACACGCCGCCGGTGCACGACGTCGGCCGAAGTTTCGGCACGCCGCAGCGCACCGCGTGAAGGATCAGTGCTCATGCCGACCCGTGTTGCTGTCTTCTCCGTTTGTGTCGCAGGGTGCCTTGCGGCAGCTCCCGCAGCGTTCGCGGCCGATTGGCCTGACGTGAAAGTGTCGGCTGCCAACACCGTTCCGGCATGTGCCACGAGCGGCCGCTTGATGGCCTTGGCCAAGAGCCGCAACCCCAACCTCGACCGGCGCTTCGAGTCCATCGCTGCAGACTACAAGCGACATGGCGAAGCGCTCGGTGTTCGCTGGGACTATGTGTTTTTCCAGATGCTGCATGAGACCGCCGATTTGACGTTTAAATTGGGTGGGCGCGCAGTCAAACCCGATCAGAACAATTTTGCCGGCCTCGGCGCGGCCAAAGACGGCGACGCGGGCGAGCGATTTACCGACGTTTCCACAGGCGTGCGCGCCCACATCGAACACGTGATGATCTATGCCGGACTGCCGGTCGAGAACCCGGTCGCCGAGCGCACCCGCAAGGTCCAACAATGGGGCATCGTCAAACCGGTTGAAGGACGTCAAGCGACCTTCGCCGATGTGGTCGGTCGCTGGGCCCCGAAATCGAAAGCCTATGCAGATTCCGTCTCGGCAGCAGCAAAGCAATTCGACGCCGAGTTCTGCGCCAAAGGCGATCCCCAGCGCACGGTTGCAACCACACCCAAGTCCGAGCCAACACGTATAGCCGCGGCCAAAGTCGAGCCGAGGCCTGAGCCAAAGGCGCCTGAGATCAAGTCGGAAGGCGCCGCCAAAGCTGCCGACACGACGCCGAAGGTGTCGGGGACAGATCTGGCGCGAAAAGCCATCGACGATGCGCGCACGGACGCCACAGCGACCCGCTCGTCGCTGGGAGCCGGTCTTGCCAGAGCCGGTGCACCCGCGGTCAAGATCCTCAACGAACCGCTCGCGGCGGGAGAACAGAAAGTCGACATACCGGACCAGAAGCCGCCATCGGTCAAAGCATCGATCCCGCCGGCGACCAATCAGAAATTAGCGCCCCAGGCCGCCCTCGTCGCGCAGAAATGCCGCGTGTGGACCGCGAGCTACGGCGGTGACAAAGCGCTTATTATCCGGTCGGACAAGGAAGATACGATCAATTTCACCGTCCTCGACGTCAATGTCGGCCAGGAAAAACGCGAGGCGGATGCCTACATCGCGGCCTACGCGCCTGGCGGCCGCATCGAAGCCCAGTTCGATACGCAGTCTCAAGCCCTCGACAAGGCCTTCGACCTTTGCCCCGAAGGCTGATCTGAACACAACGTTATCCCGGACGCGCAACCGGTTCCAACGCGCCAACAAGAAACGACCACCGCGAACACGCGAGAACCTCATGCCATCGACACAAACTCTGCGTTACGTTTGCCTGTGCCTGTTCGGCGTCGCGGGTGCGGCTCTCGGCACGGCCACGGTTCAATCCGTTGAAGCAGCCCGGCGAGCGCGCATGCCCGACGCCCGCAACGCACCAACGGGCACGCCTGAAATCCGCACCTCCGCATCGAACACCGTTCCCGGATGTATCAAGCCCGAATTGCTGATGCAGACCCTCAAAGACCGTAACCCGCGCCTCGAGGACAAATTCGCATCGATCGCTCAGCTCTACCGACAACACGGCGAGAAGCTACGGGTCCGCTGGGATTACGCCTTCTATCAGATGATCCACGAGACCAATGCGTTGTCCTATACCGGCGACGTCAAGTCCAAGCAGAACAACTTTGCCGGCCTCGGTGCCACAGGCGGCGGCGCGAAAGGCGAAAGCTTCCCGGACGTGTCGAGCGGCGTGCTCGGCCACCTCCAGCATCTGGTCGCCTATTCGGGCGAGAAGGTCGACAATCCCGTCGCGCAACGGACACGCGAACATCAAGATGGCATCGTTTCCAAATCACAGAAACTCGGCCGCGCCATGCGTTTCGGCGATCTGACCAACCGCTGGGCCATGGACGGTCGCTACACCCGTCACCTCGAAGCCACCGCTGAACGCTTTCGCTCGGCCGCATGCAACGGGGCCGATCAGACGGCAGCCGCATCCGTACCGGCACCCGTTGCCGAGCCGGTTGCCGAGCCTGTTGACGGTCGTCGCAAGACCCGGCGCGGCGGCAAGCGCGAAGAAGCGCAGACGACGGTCGACGCCGACAAGATCGCCCAACCGGCGGCGGCGACGTTTGCACCCGTTCCCGAAACCGCGGAAGGCGACGGCCAAGGTCGACGCAAAACCCGTCGCGGACGTGATCTGGCGAAAAAAGCCATCGACGACGGCCGGACCGAAGATGCAGGCAAATCAGGCCTGGGCGTCACCAACGCCGCGGTCGTATCGTGCAATGTCATGGCAGCCAGTTTCGGTGGCGACGTGACGTTGCTGATCCGATCGGAAACGGAAGACAAGTCGGTCAATTTCACAGCCCTCGGGGTCGAGGGCGGCGCTGAAGACGCCATGGCCGACAGCTACATGAAAGTGCATGCCCCAGGCGGCCGTGTCGCCGCCCGCTTCAAGAGCCGCGACGATGCCGTCGCTCACGCGTATTCTCTGTGCGATAGTGGAAAACCCTGACGCGTCGCGTGCGGTCGTCGGCGCATGACGGTTCGCACCACTCAATCATCTACGATCGCCTGACCGAGCCCTGCGTCGCGTGGCTCGTGCAGGCGCGTGAGTGTCAAGATTCGCTCGACCACGCGGTTCGGCGGCATTGCCATGTTGACGATAATAGCCCCTTCGGCGCCGCGCGGCTCTTCGAGGATCGCGAACTGACTTTCCAATAAGGCGGGGGGCATGAAGTGATTGCGCCGCCGCGACATCCGATCTGCGATGAGTGCGTGCGACCCCTTGAGATACACCAACTGCACGCCGGCTCTGTTGTGCAGCAACCGTAGACGGTAGCTGCGCTTCAACGCTGAGCACGTGGCAACGCCGCACACGCCGTCCGCCAGCAGATGATCCATCCAGTCACCGATGGCATCGAGCCACGGCCAGCGATCGTCGTCGGTCAATGGCACGCCGGCCGTCATTTTCTCGACATTGGCAGCCGGATGGAAACTGTCGCCGTCACGGAACGGCCAGTCCAGGCGTTTTGCGATCCGTTGGCCGGTGGTAGTCTTGCCGCACCCCGAAACCCCCATGAGCAACAGAATGGATGGTGGCTTGATGTCGCCCATCGCTCAATCCTTCGGCTTCGTGGTCTCGGTATGCCCACCGAAGCCTTTACGCATGGCCGATAGCACTTTCTCCGCGAACGTATGATCCTGCCGCGATCGAAACCGCGTGTAGAGAGCCGACGTCAGAACTTCCGCCGGCACCGCTTCCTCGATCGCCGCCTGCACGGTCCAGCGTCCTTCGCCTGAATCGTCCACATGCCCCGAGAATTCCGACAGGTCGCGATCCTGCGCCAGCGCTGCGGACGTCAGATCCAACAGCCACGACGTGACGACACTGCCACGCCGCCACACCTCGGCGATGTCGGCGACGTCGAGCTCGAGCCGGTGTTCGACTGGCAGTCTTGGCGAATTCGCGTGCTTCAGAATGTCGAAGCCTTCAGCGAACGCCTGCATCATGCCGTATTCGATGCCGTTGTGGATCATCTTGACAAAATGACCGGCACCATTCGGTCCGGCGTGGATGTATCCATGTTCGGCGCGACCATCGCTGGTCTCACGATTTGGGGTTCTTTCGATCGATCCCGCCCCGGGCGCCAGTGAGCGAAAGATCGGATCAAGGCGCGCGACCGTGGCCGTGTCGCCGCCGATCATCAGGCAGTACCCGCGCTCGAGCCCCCACACCCCGCCCGACGTTCCGACATCGAGGTAACCGATACCGCGGCCAGCCAAGGCCTTGCCGCGGCGCACATCGTCCTTCCAGAAGGTGTTGCCGCCATCGATGATTGTATCCCCGGGCACGGCAAGATCAGCGATGCGTTCGATGGCAGCCTCTGTCGCAGCGCCGGCTGGCAACATCACCCAGATCGTCCGCGGTGGCGTCAGGGCGCCAATCAGCTCCTCCAGCGACGCCGTGACCGTGGCCCCCGCTTGCGCGAGTGCCATGCCGGGCACGGGATCGCGATCGAAAACGGCACAGGTATGCCCATCGCGCATCAACCGCCGGACGATGTTCGCCCCCATCCGGCCGAGCCCGACCATACCGAGTTGCATTGCGCGTTCTCCGGTCGACCGCGCTCGATGCGCCGAACGTGTTCGTGTCGATACCGTCTAGAAGCGGGCCGAGGTTGCGCTGTCAACGCGACCAAGCGGCCGCCTCACGCATCAGCCGCCAGCACACTGACGCGCTCGCCGGGCTTCACCGATGCCAAGGCGGTGACATCGTCCGTCGTCACCGCCCAGATATTGACCGGGCTCGGCATACGGATCTCACCGATTTTCGAAATCGGCGTCATGCCAAAACCGATGATCACGCGATCATCTTCGGTCCAGTAGCCGATGTCGCCGACCCTCAGATCTGGTGAGGCCGCCCGCTCCCGACCAGTCTCGACGGGCGTTTCGAAATGCACCGACTGCCCCCAGGTTTCAGCGGTCGAATAAATCGGCAATTGCTGCCAGATGCGGTCCGCCGTGACGGTGTCGAGCAGACGGGCATGGATGACGATTTTGCCGGCACGAATGACCACTTGCCGTGGCCCACCGTTCGAGCGCCTTGGCCGGCGCGCCGCAGCCTTGGTATTGTCGCCACGCAGGATGTTGGTTGGCATGGCTGTTCGGCAGTCCTCCGCTTTGCATGCACATTGTAAATGAGAGGCGCCCGATGGCCAACCCGGCTCGAATACGCTGCCAATCCCGATCCGGAAAACCTGAGCGCGCGTGTCGGTTCAGGCGCCCTGGGTTCGTCTTCAGACACGCCGACCACGTCGCGCGTGAGACGTAACTGTGTTTCGGGCGTTTATTGCTTTGTGGTCGATAAGAGAGGTGCCAGCCATGCAGTACGCGATACTTTGCTACCACGATGAAAAGGTGACGAGCGCTTGGTCAAAAGAGCAGGATGACGCCGTCATGGCCAAACTCGGCGTGGTCATGGAGCGCCTGACCAAGACAGGCAAGCTCGGCCCCGTCGCGCGATTGTTGCCGACCACTGCCGCGACCACATTGCGCAAGGACCGTGAACAGCCACTGGTCCTCGACGGGCCGTTCGCTGAGACCAAAGAGCAATTGCTTGGCTTTTACATCGTCGATTGCGCGTCGCTCGACGAGGCCTTGGACATCGCCAAGGACTTGGCAGCGGCCAATCCTGGCGGCGCCTACGAGATCCGGCCCGTCGGCGTCTTGTTCGATCGCCAGAAGGCCGCGTCATGACCGACACGAGTTTTGTCGCAGCGCACGTGACGGCCGCGCGGCCGAAGGCGATCGCGTCGCTTTTGCGTTACTTTCGCAATCTCGACATGGCGGAAGAGGCCTTCCAGGAAGCCTGTCTGCGGGCATTGAAATCGTGGCCCAAGAACGGGCCACCGCGTGATGCCGCAGCGTGGTTGATCATGGTCGGCAAGAATGCCGGTGTCGATGCTGTGCGCAAATCCAGCCGATTGCAGCCGTTGCCACCGGACGACAAGATATCGGACCTGTCCGATGCCGAGGCCGCAGCCGCCGAAAATCTCGATGCCAGTGACTATCGCGACGACATTCTCCGTCTCCTCTTCATCTGTTGTCATCCCGACTTGCCGGCGACCCAACAGATCGCCCTGGCGCTGCGGATCGTGTCAGGTTTGTCCGTGAAACAGATCGCGCGCGCTTTCCTTGTCACTGACGCGGCCATGGAACAGCGCATCACGAGAGCTAAGGCCCGCGTGGCGGCCGCGCAGGTACCCTTTGAGACTCCGAGCGCGATCGAACGCGCCGAGCGCGTGGCGGCTGTGGCAGCCATGATCTATCTCATCTTCAACGAAGGCTACACCACCGACGTCGCCGATCACGGCGCCAAGGCGCCCCTGTGCGAGGAGGCCATTCGTCTCGCCAGACTGCTGACGGACTTGTACCGCTCCGAGCCCGAAATCATGGGCCTGCTGGCCCTTCTGTTACTTCAACAATCGCGCGCGGCGTCGCGCTTCGATGCCAATGGCGCCGTGGTACTGCTGGAAGATCAGGACCGTTCACATTGGAATACCCGACACATCGCCGAAGGCTTGGCATTGCTCGACAAAGCCGTGCGGCATCGCCGTCCGGGACCCTATCAGGTGCAAGCGGCGGTCGCCGCCATTCATGCCCGCGCAGCGACGTACCGTGACACCGATTGGGCATCGATCGATCAACTGTATGGAACGTTGGAGCGGCTTCAGCCGTCACCAGTCGTCACGCTGAATCGTGCTGTCGCCGTGTTCAAGTCGCAGGGCGCGGTTACAGCGCTCGCGATGATTGAGCCGTTGGCCGTGAAGCTCAGCGGCTATTTTTATTTCCACGGCGTCCGCGGCGCGTTCCT
>JANOAW010000539.1:0-4194 GCA_031411355.1 Hyphomicrobiaceae bacterium
GCCTAGTCGATCGAAGGCATCTTTGCCATTGTCGAACGCGACGACGTCGTAGCCGGCGGCCTTGAGCGCGCGCTAAAGGAAGCCACGCATGGAATCATCGTCTTCCGCGAGTAGAATGCGGCGAAGCGGATTATGCGACGGATTAGCGGTCATGGGTCTGCTCTGGCACGTACTTCAGTCGACATGCACGATCGAGCCCAGAGAACGCAAGCTCGGGTGCGTCTGCCGACCGGCGACGCGCCCCATGTACTCGGAACCCTGCATGTTGCGCGCGAATTTGGCTTGAATTTGGTAAACGTGGGGTGAAAGTCAGTCGCTTTTCGGTCAACTTGGCTGAAACATCGTGAACAATCGTACAAATGACGGCCATTCACCCGCCGCCTGAGTGCGCCGGGGCCTCACAACGACAGTCGGATGCGCCGATTGATCTTGCCCTTCTTCTCGATTTTCGTGATCGCGACACGCCCGATCTCGGCGGTCGAGCGGACATGGGTTCCGCCACACGGCTGCAAATCGATGGCGCCGGCCTCACCGATCATGACCAGTCGGATTTTACCCGACCCCCGCGGCGGCTGAACCGACAAGGTCCGGACCAAGCTTGGATTGGCATCGAGCTCCGCGTCCGTGATCCAACGCTCGGTGACGGGATGATCGGCTGTGACCAGCGCCTGGAGTTCGGCAGTCAATCGGTCTTTGTCGACGGCGGAAGCATCCTCGATGTCGAAGTCGAGCCGGCCGTCGTCCGCGCCGATCTGGCCGCCGGTGACTGGAAACTTTACCAGACTGCAGAGCAGGTGCATGGCGGTGTGCATACGCATGTATTTTGTTCGCGTGTCCCAATCAAGCGTGATGGTCACGGCGTCACCGACGGCCGGTTTGGCTGCGCCTTCGGCCGAGACGTGGACGATCTGTGATTTGGCGAGGGTGTCGAAGACGGTGGTTGCAATGGGACAGACGCCGCCAGCGAACGTGATCACGCCGCGATCGCCCGGCTGTCCACCGGCGCTGGCATAGAATGGGGTGCGATCGAGCACGATGCCGCCGCGCTCGGTCACGGCCAGAACGACGGCGGTTGCCTCGCGGATGTAAGCGTCGGCGCGGTACAGTTGTTCGGTCATGGGAGCTTTCCGACGTGTCTTTCGACCGATCATAGCCGGTTGCGCGACAACGACCAAACGTGTGCACGCGTGGTGAAACCATTTGCCTGTGCCGAACTCTATCGGGCATCAGTGACGACCGACGGTTCGGCCGACTTCGCGAGGCCTCACATGCTGCCGCTGTACGTGAAAGTGACGCGCTATCTCGTGCGCGGTGACTATCGAATGCACGACGCCTCGCCCGGCTTCGCGCGCGGCGAATATGCCGGTGACGATCCGCGCGACAAACCGTTGCGGGTGCTCGTTTGGGTCGAAGACGAGACGTTGCCGGCCTCTCGCTCGCTCGATACGGCCGGTCGACAGGTGCGCGCACAACGTGAAGATGCGCTGTTGCGCAGCATGATCGCCGAGATGCAGGGGCATGGAGATGCCGTCGGTTATTACGTCGCGCCAAGTCGTCAGGGGTTGTCGGCCGAGTTCATCGCATCGGCGACAGAGACGCTGCAGCGCGGCGGGCGCGACAAGCGGGGCGGCATTCGTATCCCGAGTGAATTTTTCGACACCGATTACAAGCTCGACACCCGGACGGGAAGTCGCGCGAAGGCCTCGGCGCTCGGGCAACTGTTCGATCGCGTGAAAGCGCGGCGGCGCGTGGCACAGCCGTTCATGCGGCGAACCGGTCTTGGCCCCAACGACCGTCGCATCGCCGACGGCGATATCGTCGAGCACTTGGACGTATTGTTTCGTGACCCTGTCTCGAGGCCGACACTGCGCATCATCGACGGCCCCGCCGGCGGGGGTAAATCGGTGGCTTTCGAAACGCTGGTCGTTGCTCTCTACGACGAGTTCATCGAGGCGAAGAAGCGTCAGATCGGACGCCCACGGCCGATCGTCTTCCTGCCTGATCATATCCGCGGAGAAACGCTCGCCGGATATGTCGACAATGTCATCGACGCGGCCATGGACGCGGAAGCCGCTAAACCCGTGGAAGCGGAGCAATTAAAATTTCTGCTCAATCACGGGCACGGGGTGTGGATGTTCGACGGACTGGACGAGTTCTTCGGCAACGACAACAATTTCTTTGATTTTCTCGGCAACGAGCTTTCGAACCCGGACAGCCGCGCGCAGGTGCTGATCTGTTCGCGCGACAGCTTGCTGACGTCGAGCAGCGCGCTCGGCAACTTCGTGACGCAGCAACTCGCCAAAGGCACGGCGATCGAGCTCTACGAATTGGCGCCGTGGGGCGCGGACGCGTGGCGGAAGTTGGCATGGATGGAACTCGAAGCCGGCGTCAACGGCAAACAATCGTCGCCAAAAGTCGACAGCTTCGTCGCGGCGCTATCGGGGTCGAAGGAGCTATCGCAGCTGGCTTCGCTGCCCTTCTACTGCACTGTTCTCCTTGACGAATTCGCAAAGAATTCCAAGCTCTCGGCCGACCCGCTCGGCGTGCTCGACACGATCGTCGAGCGGATGCTTGCGCGCGAAGGCGGCAAGCTGGTGTTTGAGTGGCGGGAGTTCGTCGATCTCGACGTGGTCGACGACGTGTTGGCCGCCGGCGAGACCATGCTCGGCTTTTCGATGGCGGACGGCCGCAAGGGCCGCGAGGTGATGGAGCAACTGCTCGACAAGGCGGGCCGTGAAAATATGCGTGAGTTGCTCGGCGAAGTCGCGCATGGGCGTGTGCGGATGCCGAATGCGGGCGAGGTCGACGTCGCCGATTTGCGCGGCGTTCTCGGTCCGGCGTACGTCGACGGCAAACTGGTGGTTGCCGACAGCGCGCGCGTGACGACGGCGATCGTGCAATTCGCGTTCTTCGGTGCCGGTAAAAAGCCTGGTGCCGTCGATTTCAGCCACCCGATCCTGGCCGAACATCTCGCTGCTGGGTATGCCTTGACGATCTTGCGACGGGCGGCCGAGCATGTCGCCGCCATGTCGGAGACGAATGGACTGTCGCGGGTCAATACGTTGAAAGGTGCGGTGCGTCAGGCGATCGGGACCACCAAACTCGAAGCCGGGTCGATCTTTCAGCGCGTTCTCGCCCGCGGGATACGCGCTGACGCGGTCGTCGCCGAATTGCTCGAGACGGCCGCGCACGTGATCGGCAAGGAGGATCGTGCGTTGTCGTCGGCACTCGCCACGTTGCGCGCATAAGCTGGGTGGGTGCCGGCAGACGTTGCCGGTCACCCGCCGCCCAACCTTTGCAGCACTTTTGCGCGGCCGATGAGTGGCAGCAAAGACTTCATCTCCGGCCCTGTATCCCGGCCAGTCAAAGCCAGACGCAAGGGATGAAACAGAGCGCGGCCCTTGGCACCGGTCGCGGTCTTGACGGCGTTGGTCCACGACGTCCACGTCGTCTCGTCCCATGGGCCAGCTGGGAGAACGGCGCGCGCCTGCGTCAGAAAAGCGGCATCTTCGGCAACGGGCTCGATGGTGCCCGTCACCACGTCGCGCCACGTTGCGACGTCTCGGAGTTTGGTAACGTTTCCGCGCACCGCCAGCCACAGCGCTTCGCCGCCGTCGGCGCCGATGGCCGTCAATCGCTCGCGCACTGCCGCATAGGATTGGGTGTGCAGATACTTGGCGTTGAGAGCCGCCAGTTCATCACTGTCGAAGCGCGAGGGCGAGCGCGAGAGCTTGGCGAAATCGAAGCCGGCGACAAGGCTCTCGAGGCTGTCGTGCGGCACGATCGGATCGGATGTGCCGATCAGAGCCGTGTGTGCCGCGATCGCCAGGGCTTCGATGCCGTCGTCGCGCATGCCGGCGACCGAGAGTGATCCCAGCCGCTTCGACAAGGCGCTGCCGTCCTTGTCGACCAGGAGGGAGAAGTGGGCGAATGCCGGGATGGCGCCGCCAAGGGCCTCGAAGATCTGGATCTGCACGCCGGTGTTGGTGACGTGATCCTCGCCGCGCACCACATGCGTGATGCCGGTGTCGACGTCGTCGACGACGCTGGTGAAGGTGTAGAGAAATGTGCCGTCCGCGCGGATCAGGACCGGGTCGGACAGCGAACCGACGTCGACCATCTGATCGCCGCGCACCAGATCGGTCCACTTGACTGGGGTCGGCGTCACCGTGTCGGGAGCTGCGGCTGCCGTGT
>JANOAW010000540.1:0-3696 GCA_031411355.1 Hyphomicrobiaceae bacterium
GTGCAGTCGCCTTGGACGCGGATTTTGTGCCAGCCAGTGGCGCCGATTTGGCCGAGAGTCCAGTCCCGGTCGAACCATACCCACCGGCACCGCGTTTGGTTGCCCGCACCGTCGACGCCTCCGTGAGTTCGACCTGGATGACCGGCGCGACCACGATCTGGGCGATGCGGTCGCCGCGTTGGACGACGTAGGCGGTGTCGCCGAGATTGATCAATAGCACCTGCACTTCGCCGCGATAATCGCTGTCGATCGTGCCGGGGCTGTTGAGCACCGTGATGCCGGCGCGCAGGGCCAGACCCGAGCGTGGGCGGATCTGGGCTTCGAACCCGCGCGGCAATTCGATGACGAGACCGGTCGGCACCAGTGCGCGACCGCCCCGCTTGATCTTGACCGGTTCGTCAGCCGGGATGGCCGCCACGAGATCGAGCCCGGCGGCCCCGATCGTCTGGTATTTCGGCAGTGGCAGATCGCGCCCGTGCGGCATGACCACGACGCGCACTTTGCTGCGCTTGCTCGGACTTTTCGACATCAGGCTGTGCTCGTGATTGAGGCGATCGTTACGGCTGCGCGTTGCAGCAATGTGCGGGCGACGGCGTCCTTGTCCATTTCGGGCCAACTCTCGACGCCCTCGGCAGAGACCAGATGCACTGTGTTGCGATCGCCGCCCATGATGCCGGTGTGGGGTGAGACATCGTTGGCCACGATCCAGTCACAACCCTTGGATCGGCGCTTCTTTTTCGCATGCTCGACGACGTTTTCCGTCTCGGCGGCGAAACCGATGACCAGCGCGGGGCGGGTCGGCGGCAGCGCGTGCGCGATGGATTTCAAGATATCGGGGTTCTCAACCAGTTCGAGCTTCGGCGTCTTGGCTTTGGCGTCTTTCTTGATCTTCTCGTCGGCAGCGTTGGCGACGCGCCAGTCGGCGACGGCTGCAGCGAAGATGCCGATGTCGGCTGGCAGCGCATCGCGCACGGCCGCCGCCATCTGCTCCGCGCTTTCGATCTGTATGACGGAGACGCCGGCCGGCGGTTTCAAAGTGACCGGACCGGACACGAGGGTGACGCGGGCGCCGAGATCGCGTGCCGCCACAGCGATGGCATAGCCCTGCTTGCCCGACGAGCGATTGGCAATGAAACGAACCGGATCGATCGGCTCGTGCGTCGGCCCAGCCGTCACCAGCACATGTCGGCCGGCAAGTGGGCCCTGCCCGCCCTTGGCAGATTCCCGCGCCAGCAGCGCCTCGAGGCTCGCGAGAATGTCCATCGGCTCAGCCATCCGACCGAGCCCCGCTTCCCCCCGCTCCGCCATCTCGCCCGCGACCGGGCCCACGACGTGAATGCCGTCGGCCAGCAAAAGCGCGTGATTTCGCCGTGTCGCGGGGTGATGCCACATGCGCGGGTTCATTGCCGGCGCGATCAGCACCGGCTTGTCCGTCGCCAGCAACACGGCGGTGGCGAGATCATCGGCATGACCGCCCGCCATTTTCGCCATCAGATCCGCCGTCGCCGGGGCAACCACGACGACATCGGCCTCACGCGACAAGCGGATGTGGCCGATCTCGCGCTCGTCGTCGAGATCGAACAGGTTGACCAGAACCCGATCGTTCGACAACGCCGCAACGGACAGCGGCGTCACGAACTGCTCGGCCGCCTTGGTCATGACGGTGCGCACGCCAAAGCCGCGCTCGCGGGCGCGCCGGACGAGTTCGAGGCATTTGTAGGCAGCGATTCCGCCGCCGATGACGAGGAGGATGCGTCTGGTCATGTGCCGCACTCTTTATCCGCTTGTCGCGGCTTGTAGCATGTCGAACGCGCAAGCGCGTTAACGGGCCTGTCCGGTGGAATGGCGCTCGGGAGCCGCCGACCCTTTCATGCTTTGTTGACCGTCGCGATCTTAAAACTCCATGTCCGAATGGAGTAGACCGATGTTCGTTGCCCGACACGAGAGCCGCATCGACGCGCTCGAACGCCGAGCGGCGGCTCATCCCATTTGGGCCTCATCGATTTTGCTCGCCGTCGCGTGGCTGGCACTGCTGTGGCCGGCGCTGCTCAACGGACAACCGTTGCTGTTCCACGATACGACGGCCTACATTCGCGGCGCTGCCTTTCCGGCCGAGAAATTCATCGGCTTGAAGACGGTCTGGTCGCAGTCGGTCGCCGACGCCGCGCCGTCCGCACCGAATGCGCCGGCGTCGATTGCCACGGCGGCCACCTCGCTCGACGACAAAACTGTCATCGCTGGTCGATCCGTCTACTATGGCTCGTTGTTGTTCTGGGGCTTCGTCGTCGGTGGCATGTGGTTGCCGGTCTTGGTACAGGCGGCGATCGTTGCGGCGGCCGTATTCGGCGCGCTCCGTCACCTCATTCCGCGACCCGCCACATCAACCGTCGCAGCCCTTGCAGTGCTCGGGGTTGCCACGCCATTGTCGTGGTTCAGCGGCTACATGATGCCGGACGTTTTTGCCGGCCTCGGCGTGCTCTCGGCGTCCCTCCTGATCACACATGCGGATCGAATGACGTGGCCAGAGCGTGGGATCTGGTCGGCGCTGCTGGCCTTCAGCTTAGCAGCCCACACCAGCCACCTCGTCACGGCGATCGTGATTCTCGGTCTCGCAGTCGCGGGTCGACTGACGGGGCGTCCCGATTGGCGCCTTGCAGGCCTCGCTCTCGCCATCGGCGTCGCGGGCCTGGCCGACATGGCGTTCTCTTTGGCCGTCACACGCGCGACCGGCGCAGCCCCCGTGCGTCCGCCGATGCTAAGCGCGCGCGTCATGCACAGCGATACCGGGCGCGCCTATCTGCAGGGCGCATGTCCGTCGGCCGGCTATGCGGTCTGCGCCTACGTGCACCGACCGGCCATGACCGCCAATGATTTCCTGTGGAGCACCGATCCGGCGATCGGCGTCTTCAGCCTCGCCGACGCAAGCACGCGCCGTGCGCTGTCGGACGAACAGAAGCGTGTCTTTGTCGGCGCTTTGCTGGCCGCCCCGATCGCCACGACTCGTGAACTGCTCACACGGTGGGGCATGCTGCTGGCCATCACCGACATCCCCGAATTCAATCATACGGCAGCCGACCGTGCCTACTTCGCGGCCAAACTTCCGGGCGCCATTCACACCACGTTCGCGACCACACCGTCCGCCCGCGGCACCCTGCCGACGGCGCCGTTCCAGCGGCTGTTTCTGCTGACCACCTTCGGCGGCGCGATCCTGTCGCTGCTCCTGGTGCGGAGCGAAACGCGGCGCGTTGCCGACCTCGCCCTGATGCTGCTGGCGGGCGTCGTCATCAACGCCGCAATCTGCAGTGCCCTGTCGGGCGTCGAGCCACGGTACGAGACGCGCATGATCTGGCTGCTGCCCCTGCTCGCGATGGCACTCAGCTGGCGGCGAGCCGCGCGCGTGGTCGAGGGCCGCGCCCTGGCGAGGCTGCCAGCTCGGACGTCATGATGGCGCGCGCTGTGGCTCGAGTTCGTGCAACAGGCCGTGTTCGAGGCGCAGCACGCGGTGCATGCGGGCAGCGAGCGCCATGTTGTGCGTCGCGATCAAAGCGGCGACGCCGGTATGCACGATCAGGTCGATGAGCGATTGGAAGACATGGTCGGCTGTCGAGGGATCGAGGTTGCCGGTCGGTTCGTCGGCGAGCAGGAGCTTCGGCTTGGTCGCAAGCGCGCGACAGATGGCCGTGCGTTGCTGCTCTC
>JANOAW010000541.1:0-1512 GCA_031411355.1 Hyphomicrobiaceae bacterium
CTGCGGCAAGAGTGGACCCGAATTCGTCGCTCGCAACGAACCGTGGCGCGCCGACGAAGAGCGGGCGTGTCTGTCGTCGAAGATCGTCGCCGACAATCGGTTCGTCAGCCAACGGTCGTCCCTCGGAGGGCCAGGCGTGTGCGGCGCCATGCAGCCACTCGAAGTTACCGCGACGGCTGCGGGGCGGGTGGCGTTGCGTCCGGCTGCGACGTTGCGATGCCCGATGGTGCCGGCGGTCGAACATTGGGTGCAGACCGTCGTCGAACCCGCGGCGAGGCATCATCTCGGCGTGCCACTGGCTGAGCTGAAGGTTGCGGCGTCCTACAGCTGCCGTCCGATGAACAATCAGAGCGGCGCAAAACTGTCTGAGCACGGATTTGCCAACGCCCTCGATGTCTCGGCGTTTCATCTGGCTGACGGTCGGACGGTGACGGTGAAGGCCGGATGGAACGGCAGCGCCGAGGAGCGAGCGTTCCTGCGCGCGGTTCATGCGGGGGCTTGCCAGACGTTCACGACGGTACTCGGCCCAAAGGCCGACGTGTTCCATCACGATCATTTTCATGTCGACCTCGCCCGGCACGGCCGCAACGGCGAAGCGCGCGTGTGCCGGTGACATCAATCGTCATTGCGCAGCCGATCGAGGAGGCGCCGATCGCGCTTGGTCGGACGGCCAGATCCGACGTCGCGTACACCGAGCCCTCCATCGGGGTGTTCGTCGATGGACCGGGGCGGCGGTGGTGGCGATCGATCCTTGAACAGTAACGCGGCCTCCGGAGCGCCGCCGCGCTTATCGCCGGGCAACACAACTTCGAGCACGCGCACGCGGCCCCGTAGCGCGATGGTCAGCACATCACCTGCCCGAACCGGCTGAGCGGGTCGATCCGTTTTGACGGTGTTGATGCGGACGCTGCCGTCAGTGACGAGAGCCGCAGCTTGCGTGCGGGTTTTGACGACACGGGCAAACCAAAGCCACTTGTCGAGACGCTGGGTGCCTTTCGGGGGTAGAACGGTGTCGATGGCGGACATCGGCGTCTCGACTGCTGTATGTTCGATCGATCTTAGGTGTTCGATCTCGCGCCGTCATCATCGACCGGTTGCGCGTGGCAGAAGATGGGCGATACGCTCGATCAACGATGTGCGTGGCACGAGTTCGTCGCGCATCGCATCCCACTCTGTCCGGCGCAGACGCGGCCAGGCGTTCGACAGGCCTGCAACGGGTGCCGTTTCACCCAAGGCGTTGCGCGCTCGCGCCGCCACAGGGGCACCACCCTCAGCGGTCGAAAGGGCTGCAAGATAGCCACTCCAAAGGTGCTCGCGCATGAGCGCTCGGTCGGCCAGGCGGCTGTCGGACGTCGGGTGTGGCAGCGGGGTCAATGGTGCTCGTCCCAGCCACGCGTACACCGCCTGCCAAACAGACGCTGTCACACGTCGATTTTTGAAGCCGCGCAATTGCTTGATCGACGGCAAGCGCATCTCGGCATCGTGTGGTTCGAGCTCGAGGCAGGCGACGGC
>JANOAW010000542.1:0-2152 GCA_031411355.1 Hyphomicrobiaceae bacterium
GACGACACCGGTGCCGTTGAAGGTCGGCGCAAAGACCTGCGTCGAGCGCGGCATCGGAAACTTCTCGAAGTTTGCGCGCGGCACGCCAGAGATGGTATAGAGCTGGTACGCCAGCCCCTCATCGGTCAGCACGTTATAGAAGAACGCGCCGAAGGCGGCGCCCGTGATCTCCACACCAACATCGGTCACCATCTGCAGGAGGCGCTCGAGGTTCAGTTCGGAGGCAATGCTCGCAGCCGTGCGGTTGAGAACTTCGAGCATACGCTTCTGCTCGGACAAAGCATCGGTCGCCGCATGCAGCGCGCGGACATCGATATTCACGCCGAGCCAATGCGTAATCTCACCGTTGGCATTCCGCATCGGACGCGTGCGCGTCAGAAACATGCGGTACTGGCCATCGGCGCCACGCAGCGGGAACGCCATCTCTGCGGGTTCGCCCGCGGCCAGCGATCGGGCCCACATCTCCTGTACCTTGGGAAGAAAGTCCGGATCGTGGATCTTGCTCCAGTCGGTATCGCCGATCGTTTGGGGCGTCGCGCCCGTGTAGTCGCGCCAGCGCTGATTGCCCCAGATGATTCGACCACGCGTATTCGCAATCCATGCGAGATCCGGCAGGAGCTCGGCCATCGCTGCGAAATCGATCGGTATGGCGGGCATTTCTGCGCCTGAGCTAGCCAATGTGTTCCCGAGAATGTCTGTCCCCGACCCACATCTAGATCACATCAAAGCAGTGAAAAGAAAGAAAAGAGAGCCCGGAAGGGTGGGTACGATCTCATACCGACCGCAGGCAAGCCTTCACTTCACCTCGTGGAAAAGGACGCCGCGCCCTAAACCAGCCTGCTCTTGTCCCGCGCAGCCGCAATGAAGCTTGCGAACAGCGGGTGCGGACTGAAGGGGCGGGATTTCAGTTCGGGATGGAACTGGACGCCGATGAACCAGGGATGGTCGGTCAGCTCCAGAATCTCGGGCAGTTTCCCGTCGGGCGACATGCCTGAGAAAAGCACGCCGTGCGATGCGAGCTTGTCGATGATGTCGGTGTTCACTTCGTAGCGGTGGCGGTGCCGCTCGGAGATATGCTCCGTGCCGTAGATGCTGGCGACGCGCGAGCCCTTGGCCAGCGTGGCGGGATAGGCGCCGAGGCGCATCGTGCCGCCGAGATCGCCGCCGGCTTCGCGCACTTCACGGACGTTGCCGCGAACCCATTCGCCCATCAGGCCGACGGCGGGATAGTCCGGGTTGCCGAATTCGGTTGTCCCTGCCCCGCTGATGCCGGCGAGATTGCGAGCCAGTTCGATCACCGCGAGTTGCATGCCGTAGCAGATGCCGAAGCACGGCAGCTTGTGACGCCGCGCGTACCCGGCCGCGCGCATCTTGCCGAGCGCCCCTCGCTCGCCGAAGCCGCCGGGCAGCAGGACGCCATCGACGCTGACGAGTACGGAGAGATCAGCATCGGGATCCTCATACCGATCGGATGGGATCCAGGTGAGGTTGACGCGGACCTTGTTGGCGATTCCGCCATGGCCGAGCGCTTCAACCACCGATTTGTAGGCGTCGTGCAGTGCCACGTATTTACCGACGATGGCAATGCGGACTTCACCGTCCGGATTGCGGAGAGTTTGCGACGTCTGCACCCAGCGTTTGAGGTCGGGCGTCGTCTGCTTCTCGAGACCGAAATGGCGGAGCACTTCGTGGTCGAGGCCGCGCGCGTGATACTCGAGTGGCACTTCATAGATGTTCTGCGCATCGAGCGCTTCGATGACAGCTTCCGGACGCACGTTGCAGAACAGCGCGAGCTTGCGGCGCTCTTCCGGCGGGATCGGCATGGGCGCGCGACACAGCAGGATGTCGGGCTGAATGCCGATGGAGCGCAGCTCCTTCACGGAGTGCTGCGTCGGCTTGGTCTTCAGTTCGCCTGCAGTGGCGATGTAGGGCAGCAGCGTCAGGTGGATGAAGAGGCTCGCCTCGCGGCCAACTTCCTGGCTGAACTGGCGGATGGCTTCGAAGAACGGCAGGCCCTCGATGTCGCCGACGGTGCCGCCGACTTCGCACAGCACGAAGTCCACGTCGTCCGAGTCCGAGCGGATGAAGTCCTTGATGGCGTCGGTGACGTGCGGGATGACCTGGATGGTCGCGCCGAGATAATCGCCGCGGC
>JANOAW010000543.1:0-3937 GCA_031411355.1 Hyphomicrobiaceae bacterium
GCGGCGACGCTCTACCGCGTCGGTGCCGTGAAGCGACATCAACGAGCCCTCGCCCGTCATCTGCATCGCAACCCCATGCCGCTCGAAGAGACCATTGAGGCGCGCGCGCACGGCATCGCCGCGAGCGTGTAATCGAACTGCGACCTCGGGTGGGAACACCTCGGTCATGGCGGCGATGCCGGCCGACATGGTGAGTACGTTGTTGTTGAACGTGCCGGCGTGCGGCATCGCACCGGGTTTTGAGGGGTCGTAGATATCCATGATGTCGGCTCGTCCACCGAACGCGCCGAACGACATGCCGCCGCCGATCCATTTGCCGAGCGTGGTCATATCAGGCGTCGGTGCCGACAAACTCTGCGCGCCCCCGGTTCCGAACCGCGAGGTCATGACTTCGTCCAGGATAAGTATCGCGCCGGCGGCGATCGTCTCTTCACGCAGCATCGCCAGAAATGCCGGCTCAGCCACGATGCAACCCGACGACCCCATCATCGGCTCGACCAGCACGCAGGCGAGATCGGCGCCATGCGCACGCAAGACGGCCCGCGTTGCGTCGATGTCGTTGTAGCGGCCGAGGACGAAGTGATAAGGCGCATTGATCGGAATGCCGCCGCCACCAAAATACAACAAACCACCGTGATAGCCGCCGGACATCACCATCACCTTCGAGCGCTTGGTGACGTGACGCGCCGTCGCGATGGCCATCAGGTTCGCCTCGGTGCCCGAATTGGTGAAGCGCACCTTGTCGATGGATCTGAACCGCGCACACACATGGCGCGCAAGTTCGGCTTCGAAGGTGTTGTGGGCACCGAGATTGACGCCGCCATCGAGTGCGCGCTCGATGGCCGAGCGAATGACCGGGTGCGAGTGGCCGAACAAACCGGCCGTATATTCGCCGAGCAGATTCAAATAGCTGAAGCCGTCCACGTCTATGACATGCGAGCCGTGACCTTTGGCGATGCAGAGCGGGAATGGGCCATGAAACAACACGGTGCGGGTATTGCCACCCGGCATCGATCGCGCCGCCGTCTCATGAGCCGCTCGCGTCTTCGGCCGCAGGCCCGCATACGTCTCACGAGCTTCAACGACGGCATCATCGAGTGTCTGGTTGCGGGGATGTGACATCTTCGGCTCCGCAGATCGAACGTCGCGGAGTATAGGCAGGAAGCGCGGCGCCGCACCATGCCGATCGAAGAAGGGCCCGAATGACGATCAAACGCGACTTCCACGATCTCGAGGGCTTCGCCGCCGCTCTGCCGACCACGGGCGTCGTCATGGCGATCGACGTCGGCACCAAGACGCTCGGCCTTGCGTTGTCGGATCGCACGCGGCTGCTGGCGTCGGGGCTCGAAACGTTGTGGCGCCGAAAGCTGTCGAAGGACCTCGAGGTGCTCCTACCCTTGGCCGCCAAGTGCGAAGTCGTCGCCTATGTCATCGGCCACCCCATCAATCTCGACGGTAGCAAGGGACCGCGCGCGCAGGCGTCAACCGCGTTCGCCCGCAGCTTAGCGGCCGTGGTCGAACATCCGATTCTGCTCTGGGACGAGCGGTGGTCGACGGTCTCGGCCGAGCGCGCCATGCTCGAAGCGGACCTCTCGCGGGCCAAGCGGGCCGAGAAAATAGACATGTTGGCGGCCGTTATCATTCTGCAGGGCGTGCTTGAACGGTTGCGCGAACTCCGACGAACACAGGCCGAGTCATGACACCGCGCGCATCGGTTGCCGGTCTCCATGCCTCATGCTAGCGCACGCCTCGCATTGATTCGACGATCAGCGTCGGCCAGTCACGCATATCGCCACTTATCACGCCACTCATCTCGCCACCCCAAGGACATCCGTCATGGCCATTTCGCCCAAACCCGCGAACTCCAATGGCGGCGCGCCGACCAACGGCAATGGCCAGGAAACCGGTCAGCCGGGCCAAGTGCAAGTTCGCGTCTTGAGCCAATACGTCAAGGACTTGTCGTTCGAAAACCCGAGCATCGGCAAACAGATGCTGGCGCAGGGCGAGAACCCGAATTTGACGGTCGAGGTCAATGTCAACGCGCAGCGTCTCGGCGACAGCGTCTATGAAAGCGCCATCACGCTGAAAGCGCAGTGCACGGCCAAAGCGGGCGTGCTGTACGACTTCGAGATCGTCTATGGCGGCTTGTTCGATCTCCAGAACATGCCGGAACAAGTGCTGGAACAATTCCTGCTGGTGAATTGCCCAGCCCTCATCTTCCCATTCCTGCGCCGTATGGCCGCCGACGTCACCCGCGAAGGTGGATTTCCGCCGTTGCTGCTCGATCCCATCGATTTCGCGACGCTCTACCTGCAACGCCGCAATCAAGCCGGTATCGAGGGCGCACCTGTCGCCAACGCCTGATCGACCACACAGCTTTCAGCCGTCGAGGACAACGCCGATGCCGCTCTACGAATTCGACGGCAAACGTGTGAAGACGCCGGGTCGGGGCCGGTATTGGGTCGCCGACAACGCTGTGGTGGTCGGCGACGTTACTCTCGAGGACGACGCCAGTGTCTGGTTCGGCTGCTCGATCCGTGGCGACAACGAGCCGATCCACATCGGCGCGCGCACCAACATTCAAGAGGGCTGTGTGCTGCACGTCGACCCGGGATTTCCCCTGGTCATCGGTGCCGACTGCACCATCGGGCACATGGTCATGCTGCACGGCTGCACGATCGGCGACGGCGCGCTGATCGGTATCGGCGCCATCGTGCTCAATGGTGCCAAAGTCGGTACCGGCGCGTTGATCGGAGCCGGCGCCGTGGTCGGTGAAGGCAAAGAAATTCCGCCCAATGCCCTCGCCGTCGGGTCTCCGGCCCGCGTCATCCGTGAACTGACACCCGAGAACGTCGCGCGCATCAAGCGCGGCGCAGCTCACTACGCCGCCAGTTGGAAAAAATACGCGACCCTGATGAAGCGCCAGGACGAGTGATTGCGGCGCAGGCTGTCTTCGACGTATTTTCTGGTCAATTCCAGCGCAGTTCGAATGGCGTGATGCGGATCGTCTCGGTTTTGCGCGCGCGTCCCTCGGCCGGACGGACTTCGTCCATGACACCACCGAAGAACACGTCGGCGGCAACCCCTTGAATGAACGAGTCCGCACTCTTGCGCAGTCCCGCGCCATCCGTCTGTGAGCGCAGGGTGCCGTCGATCCACAAGCTGACTTTGCCGTCGAGCTCGCCAGGTGTGTTCAAGATGACCTCTTGATCGACCCGAAACCACTTGCCGCGTGTCAGCCCGCTGCGGCGCTCGGGTTCCGTCATCTCCGTCAGGAAATTGGCTTTGGTGGTCATGGCCACGTGATTGGCAACTGCGCCCCGATCCAGCCACGTCACGTGGGTGGCGAAGCGCTCGCCCTGCTTGGCGCCGAGTTGTGGCGATACGCCGAACACACCCGGTAGCGTGCCGACTTGATCATACTCGAAATCGGCCGGCAGAAACACGTTGTACGACAGGCACGTCGCCGAAAGATTTTGCGGCAAGGCGCGCGGCTGCCAGGGGTAGCTCATGCCGCCTGGCGTGGCGCGCTCGTTGTCGGGTTGAGAGGTTCCGGCCTTCAGTGTGACGCTGAGCCCGGCGGGTGCGGGCGCATCGGTGAATGGGGTGATGCGCAGGTTTTCCATGACCAGCAGATCGCGACCCGCCGATACGGCCTGGATGTCGCTCGCCGTCATCAGCGCGTTGTCACGCTTGATGTTCATGACCACCACGCGATTGTAGCGCGTCACGCAACTGGCGGAGCCCGGTTTGAATAGCGCGTGCTTGACGAAGGTGACGCCCCCGGCCCCGAGGACGAGCAGGATGCCGCCGTTGATGACCATCGATTTCATGCTTGGGAGGCTCATCTTGCGGCACCTTCGATGGACATTTTTTCAGACGCTCGTCGCCCCATGAGCGGGGCTGCGAGGTGTTCCGCCAGATTCTTACGACCCGT
>JANOAW010000544.1:0-2862 GCA_031411355.1 Hyphomicrobiaceae bacterium
GTACGACGGGGACTGAACTCAGGGGATGGGTCCGCAGCTCAGCGGACATGAACAAAGGGTCGACGATATGAAACGGCATATGTGGACATCCGCTGCTGCAGCGGTCGCATTGGCGATGACGTTCGGTGGCGGTGGCATCAACGCGCAACAGCCCAAGGCAGGCGCCGCGCCGGCTAAAGCTGCGACACCGGCTGCGGCTCCGGCCGCCCCGTCGTGGGTCAAGCTTTGCGAGCAGGCGCCGTTCGTCGGCCAGGACAAGGACGGCAAGGAAATCCAGACGTCGAAATCCATCTGCCTGACACACCACGAGCGCCTCGACGCGGCCTCGGGCATGGTGCTGGTGTCGGCCGCCGTGCGTGAAATCGAAGGCGCCGACAAGCGTCATTTCATGGTCATGCTGCCGCTCGGCATGGCGCTGCCCCCCGGCATGCAGGTCGGCGTCTATCCGCCCGATATGTGGAACGCCATTCAGAAGGGCGAAAAAGTCGACGACAGCAAACTCGAGCCGCTGAAGTTGACCTATACGCTCTGCCACGCCGCCGGCTGCACCGCCGAAGTCGAGGCGACGCCCGACATCATCAAGAAAATCCAGGGCGGCGCTGGCATCATCGTGTTCGCCATCAATGGCAACGGCTCGCCGATCGCCTTCCCAGCGCCGCTCAACGGCTTCTCGGAAGCTCTCGCTGGCGCCGCGGCCGACAACAAGGCCTATTCAGAAGCCCGCAAGGCGCTGATGGGCCAGATTGAAGAAAACCGGAAGAAGATGCTCGACGAATATCGCAAGCAGAACCAGGACCTGCAGAAGGTGGCTCCGAAGGGCCAGGGGGCACCAGCGGCCGCAGCCGCTCCAGCGACGCAGCCCGCTGCCAAGAAGCCGTGAGCATAAGCGGCCAATGAGATCGAACGAGCCGCCCAGGGACCATCTCGGGCGGCTTTTTCGTGCCGATCTCCCGCATCTTCCGATCGCGATCGGAGAGCGTCGTTTTTGATACTTGTCGGACGCAGCGTCCTCGACAACACATCATGACAGGAGATCCCATCATGACCACGCAGATGACCGGCCTTGTCGTGACCGCCCACCCCGGAGACTTTGTCTGGCGCGCGGGCGGCGCCATCGCCCTGCACGCCAAGCGCGGCTATCGCGTCAAGATCCTCTGTCTGTCCTACGGCGAGCGGGGCGAGAGCCAATTCGCCTGGAAAAAGGCGGGTGTGTCGATGGCCGACGTCAAGGCCGGCCGCAAAGATGAGGCCGAACGCGCGGCCGAGATCCTCGGCGCCGAGATCGAATTCCTGGATGCGGGCGATTATCCGCTGCGCACGTCGCCCGAAATGCTCGATCGCGCGATCGATGTGTTTCGCGAGCTGAAGCCGTCGTTCGTCTTGAGCCATGCGCTCGAAGATCCGTACAATTTCGATCATCCGCAGGCTGCCCACTTCGCCCAGGAAGCGCGCGTGATCGCCCAGGCGGCCGGCCACAAACCCGACCCGTCTCGCACCTATGCCGCGCCGCCCATGTTTCTGTTCGAGCCGCATCAACCCGAGCAATGCAACTTTCGTCCGAACGTGATCCTGAACATCGACGAGGTCTGGGACACCAAGTACAAGGCCTTTCAAGTCTTGGCCGCGCAGAAACATCTTTGGGAGTATTATCACCGCGTCGCGCTCAATCGCGGGGTACAGGGGGGACGCAACTCGGGCACCGCCATGACCTATGGCGAAGCCTATCACCGGCTGTTTCCCGAGGCGCTCACACTCTTGGCCTGAGGACTGCAGCCCAGTCGAACACCAAGCCTTTGAAGAGCCGCGCACAGCGGCCACATCACAGTTGGAGGATTTTCAATGCCGTCTCGCCGTACCTTACTGACCATCGCAGCTCTCGCAGGCCTCGCCACGTCCGCTCACGCCCAAGACAGCGTCAAGATCGGTCTCGTGCTGCCGATGACGGGGCCGTTCGCCTCGACCGGCCGGCAGATCGATGCGGCCGTGAAACTCTATGTTCAGAAGGCCGGCACCAGCGTCGCGGGCAAGAAAATCGACATCGTGTTGAAGGACGACACCGGCAATCCCGAACAGACGAAGCGCATCGCTCAGGAATTGGTCGTCAACGACAAGGTCTCCGTGTTGATGGGCTTTGGCCTAACGCCTCTGGCGCTGGCGACCGCGCCGATCGCGACGCAGGCAAAAGTGCCGCAGATCGTCACAGCGGCGGCGACCGCGATGATCACCGAAGCGTCGCCGTATGTCGTGCGCACCAGTTTCACGCTGCCGCAGTCGGCTGTGCCGATGGCCGAATGGGCATCGAAGAACGGCATCAAGAAAGTCGCGACCATCGTCACGGAGTTCGGCCCCGGCCTCGACGCAGAGAAATGGTTTTCCGAGACCTTCGTCGCCCTCGGTGGCACCGTCGAAAATATCCGCACGCCCCTGCGCAACCCGGATTTCGCGCCGTTCCTCCAGCGGGCCGCCGACAGTAAACCGGATGCCATCTTTGTGTTCGTCCCATCAGGCCCGGGCGCTCAGTTCATGAAGCAGTTCCGCGAGCGCGGTCTCGACAAATCGGGCATTAAGCTGATCGGCACGGGCGACGTGACCGAAGACGACATTCTCGACCCCATGGGCGACGTCGCGCTCGGCACCATCACCGCGCATCACTATTCAGCCAATCACGACAGCCCCGAAAACAAAGCCTTCGTCGCCGATTTCAAGAAAGCCAATCCGGGCATGCGGCCGAACTTCATGGCGGTTGCCGGATACGACGGCATCCACCTGGTCTATGAGGCCTTGAAGAAAACCAACGGCAATGCGGATGGAGATGCCCTGCTCGCCGCCATGAAAGGCATGAGCTGGACAAGCCCGCGCGGG
>JANOAW010000545.1:0-1993 GCA_031411355.1 Hyphomicrobiaceae bacterium
TGGTCGAGACCGGCGAAGCTCACGAGGTGCACCAGTTCGCGACCCTCGCCGGTTATGGTGCGGAAGCCATCAACCCTTATCTCGCCTTCGATACACTTGAGCAGCTATTGCCCGAGATCGACGAAAAACTGACGTGGAAAGAAGCGCAGAAGCGGTACATCAAGGCCATCGACAAAGGTCTGCTGAAGGTCATGGCGAAGATGGGCATCTCGACCTATCAGAGTTATTGCGGCGCCCAGATCTTCGACGCCGTCGGCCTCAAAGACAGTTTCGTGAAGAAATATTTCACCGGCACGCACACCCAGATCGAAGGTGTCGGGCTGCGCCAGATCGCGCGCGAAACCGTCGAGCGGCACCGTCAGGCGTTCGGAGACGTGCCGCAACTCGAATCGATGCTCGATATCGGTGGCGAATATGCATGGCGCTCGCGTGGCGAAGCTCACATGTGGCGTCCCTCGGTCGTCGCCGACCTCCAGCACGCCGTTCGGGGCACAGCGGTCGCCGATGCCATGGCTGGCAAGGTGCCGCAGAAATGGCGTGACTACGCACGCCAGATCAACGACCAGTCCGAGCAGCTGATGACACTACGCGGGCTGTTCCGCATCAAGACCGCCGACGAAGCCGGCCGTAAACCGGTTGCCATTTCGGAGGTCGAGAGCGCAGCCGACATCGTCAAGAAGTTTTCGACCGGCGCCATGTCGTTCGGTTCTATCTCGCGCGAGGCACACACCACCCTTGCGATCGCCATGAACACGATCGGCGGTAAGTCGAACACGGGTGAAGGCGGCGAAGAAGCGGATCGTTTCAAGCCACTCGCTGACGGCCGACAAAATCCGATGCGCTCGGCCATCAAGCAGGTCGCCTCCGGGCGCTTCGGTGTCACGACCGAATATCTCGTCAACTCCGACGTCATGCAGATCAAGATGGCGCAGGGTGCTAAGCCCGGCGAAGGCGGCCAATTGCCCGGCCACAAGGTCGACGCGGCGATCGCCAAAGTGCGTAATTCAACACCCGGCGTCGGGCTTATTTCGCCCCCGCCGCACCACGACATCTACTCGATCGAGGACTTGGCGCAGCTCATCTACGATCTCAAAAACGTCAATCCGAAAGCCGACGTTTCAGTCAAGCTCGTGTCGGAAGTCGGCGTCGGCACGGTTGCTGCAGGCGTCGCCAAGGCCCGGGCGGATCACATCACCATCGCCGGTTTCGAGGGCGGCACGGGCGCATCGCCCTTGACGTCGATCAAACATGCCGGCAGTCCCTGGGAGATCGGTCTCGCCGAAACGCATCAGACACTGGTCTATAATCGCTTACGCGGTCGCGTTGCCGTGCAAGTCGACGGCGGCGTGCGCACCGGGCGTGACGTCGTCATCGGCGCGCTGCTCGGCGCTGATGAATTCGGGTTCGCCACAGCCCCGCTGATCGCCGCCGGCTGCATCATGATGCGCAAGTGCCATTTGAACACCTGCCCCGTCGGCGTCGCGACGCAAGATCCGGCTCTGCGGGCGAAGTTCAAAGGGCAGCCCGAGCATGTGATCAACTTCTTTTTCTTCATCGCCGAGGAAGTGCGCGAAATCCTGGCGTCGCTCGGCGTGCGCAAGTTGGCGGACCTGGTCGGCCAGTCTGATATGCTCGATAAGGAGCGCGCCGTCGGCCATTGGAAGTCGCGTGGGCTCGATTTTTCGGGTCTGTTCCACAAGCCCGATGTGCCAGCTGCCGTGAAGATCCGGCACAGCGAACAGCAGGATCATCAGCTCGGCAAGGTGCTCGACCAGAAACTCCTGGCCGACGCCAAGTCAGCGCTCGATACCCGCAAACCCGTCAAGATCGAAACCCGCATCGGCAACACCAACCGCGCCGCCGGGGCCATGTTGTCGGGAGAGGTCGCGCGCCGTTTCGGACACGGTGGCCTGCCTGAAGACAGCATCCACGTCACGCTGACCGGCATCGCCGGCCAATCGTTCGGTGCGTGGCTTGCAGCCGGTGTGACGCT
>JANOAW010000546.1:0-4998 GCA_031411355.1 Hyphomicrobiaceae bacterium
TGGACCGCGGCCGCGGCAGACCAGAGCCGATGTGCGCCCGTCTCGGTCCCCAAAGACGCCACGATGGCTCCGATATCGCCCGCGGAAAAATGCGCCACGATCTGGTCGAGTACGGGTTCGAGCGCGCTGGCGCCTATCGGAACATGGCGGTCGTCGAGAACCGGATCGACTGGTTCTGCGTCTGCGAGTAAGGCGACCACGGCATCGAACCGATCGGCGGCGATACAATGCGTGATCAAGCCGAGGCCGAGCGCATCCGCTGCGCCGATGATGCAACCGGTCAACACCAGATAGGCGCCGACGCCGTCTGGCAGACGCGACAGCGCATGCATCAAGATGCCAGGCGGAACAAGGCCGCGGCGGACTGATCCGATCTCGAAGGCGAACCCGTCGCCTGCGACCCGGTGCGTGCCGGCCATGGCCATGGCCAATGCGTGGGTCGACGGCGATCCCGTAAGCAGCGTGACCACCGGTTTTGAGAAGCATTCGAGCGCCCAGATGGTCGCCTCGATGTCGATCGGCCGCGGTTCGCGTGGGTTCGCCGCCTGAGGCGCTTGTCCGCGCGCGACCACGGCATAAAGATCGGCATCGCGGGCGAGCGGCAGTAAGCGGCCGTCCAAGTTGTCGGCGAGCGCGGCGCACGCGAGCGAACCGCCATCACCGAGATCGAGGACGAGGGCAGCACCTTGTCGCCGCGACAGGCCGGGTTGCGCGCGCATGTCGGCGTGTCGAAGTTCGGTCACAGGTTCGTTCAATCCCGTCAGGCGATCGCGGCCTCGCCATATTTTTGCCGCTGCTTCACCGGAAATTCGGCTTCAAGGCGAGGGAACTCGGTGTTCGTCTCGGACTTGTCCACACGTTGTGGCCGGTTTTCACCATGCAACCTGTTGCCGCATCGAGGCTCTTGGTTTGCTTCTATACAACGTGACGCAAGTCGTGAGTATGTGCATGTCGGTGGGTCGATTCGCGCTCGATAGAGAGCTGTGTCGACCGTCCAGTGCGCTTCGTGTGTTGCGTTTCAGGTGATGGCCGCAAGGCCGACGGAGATTCGCATGCGCCGACCGCGTTCATCCCCCGTGTTTCAACCGCTCCCGACCGTTGGCGCTTTGCTCGCCATGGGTTTGATCGGCAGCACTGCTTCGGCTCAGCAATTCGCGCCATGGACGACAACGGAAAAGCTGGTCACCAAACCTGCTGGTGCATCGCCTAAGGCGCCGCTCGCCGCCCAGCCGGACGCTCCGCCCGCCAAGACCATGAAAGTACCGCCGGCACAGCAAACGACGCCACAAGCGGCTCCGACGCCGTCAGCCCGCTTGTCCGATTGGCCGAAGCTGCCCGCAAAAGACGCAACCAAGTTTCCGGAACGCTGGTCTGAAAGCGAAATCGCCGAGGCTCAGAAAAGTTGCGTCGCTCTGCTCTCCGGGCTTGATCTCGTGGCCGTCGGTGCGACGCCGATCCTGGAGGGGTCCGAGTGTGGCGCCGTCGCGCCGATCGAACTCATCAGCGTCGGGACGTCGCCTCAGGTTACTTTTTCGCCACCCGTGACCGTGACCTGCGAGATGGCCGCGGCATTGCACACCTGGATCACCAAAGATGTGCAGGCGAGCGCCAAGAAGCATCTTGGTTCGCCGGTGATGCGCATCGACACCATGAGTTCGTATTCCTGCCGCAACGCCTATGGCCGCGCCCATCACAAGCTGAGCGAACACGGTAAGGCGAACGCCATCGACATTCGCGCCTTCATGACCGCGAAAGCCGATTCAGCTGACGTGCTGGCCAGCTGGGGTCCGACGGTGCGCGACGTCCAGGCGCAGGTCGCGGCGGCGAAAGCTGCCGAAGACAAGGCCCGTGCGCTGGCTGCGACGAAGCCCGTGCCACCGCCGGCCGGGGTAGTCGGCGTACCGCCGACAGGTACGGCTTCAGCGCCGTCGGCGCCGGCCACGATTGCCGACGCGCCCAGAGGTCCAAGCGTGATCATCGGGACGGGTGGCACAATGATGCCGCAGCTGCCGCCATCGATCGGCTTGTCCAACGGCCTGCCCGCGCCGAACCGACTGGGTGGGCCAAAGCCGGTCGAAAAATTGCGCGGCACTGATACCGGCAAGGCCGCACCCAAAACGCAGCCCTCGGCAGCCGATACGGCGAGCGCGCCCATGGTCGGTGATCGCTACACCCGGTTCCTGCGCGACGTGCACACGTCGGCATGCACGCGCTTTGGCACGGTGCTCGGACCGGAAGCCAACAACGCGCACCGCAACCATTTTCATGTCGACATGGCCAAACGCACGCAGAAGTCGTTCTGTGAATGACGCTTGCCTGAGGGCTGAAACCTGATAGGCGCGGCAGGAAACTGCCGCGTTTTTCGTTCTTGGAGCTTTCTCCATGTCAAATCCCAAGATGTCGGGTATGCCCCTGTCCGCGCCCATCGCGCGCGCCCTCGTCTCGGTCTCGGACAAGTCGGGCGTCGTCGATTTCGCACGCAAACTCGCAGCTCACGGCGTGGTCCTGCTCTCGACTGGCGGGACGGCTGCGGCCTTGAAGGCTGCTGGTCTCGCCGTCACGGACGTGTCCGATCACACGGCTTTTCCCGAAATGATGGATGGCCGATTGAAGACGTTGCATCCCAAGGTACACGGAGGCTTGCTCGCCCGTCGTGATCTTGCTGCGCACATGGGCTCGGCTGACGCACACGGGATCGGCATGATCGACCTGCTCGTGGTCAATCTCTACCCGTTCGAGGCGACGATCGCTGCCGGGGGTGATTTCGCGACAGCTGTCGAAAACATCGATATCGGTGGTCCCGCCATGATCCGGTCCGCCGCCAAGAACCACGCGTCGGTGACGGTCGTGGTCGATCCTGAAGATTATGCGGCTGTGCTCGATGAAATGGAGAACGGCGGCGCGACGACGCTCGAATTCCGCCGCCAGATGGCCGCCAAGGCGTTCGCCCGGACAGCGGCATATGACACGGCCATCAGTACCTGGTTCGCGCGCATCCAGAGCGACACGGTGCCGACGTGGCGCACGTTCGGTGGACAGTTGAGACAAGAGCTTCGCTACGGTGAAAATCCGCACCAATGGGCGGCATTCTACGCCACCGGCGAGCAACGCGCCGGCGTCGCCACGGCGACGCAGCACCAGGGCAAGGAATTATCGTACAACAATCTCAACGACACCGACGCAGCCTTCGAGGCGGTCGCCGAATTCGCGCCCGACAAGGCCGCGGTCGTGATCGTGAAACACGCCAATCCATGTGGCGTCGCCGTCGGCGCCAGCCTGCGCGAGGCGTATCTGGCAGCCCTACGCTGTGATCCCGTGTCGGCATTCGGTGGTATTGTCGCGCTCAATCGACCGATCGATGCGGGCTGCGCCGAAGAGATCGTCAAGGTGTTCACGGAGGTCGTCATCGCCCCCGACGCCAGTGACGAGGCAAAAGCCATCTTTGCCACCAAGAAAAACCTGCGTCTGCTGACCACCGGTGGTTTGCCCGATCCCCGTGCGAAGGGTGTGACAGCGCGCACGGTCGCCGGAGGTCTGCTCGTGCAATCGCGCGATGCGGGTGTCATCGACGACGTGGCGTTGCGCGTGGTGACCAAGCGCCAGCCGACGTCAGCCGAACTCGATGATCTGCGCTTTGCCTTTCGCGTCGCAAAGCACGTCAAATCCAACGCCATCGTCTACGCCAAGGGCGGGGCGACCGTCGGCATCGGCGCCGGCCAGATGAGCCGCATCGACAGCTCGCGTATCGCTGCCTCGAAGGCGACCGATGCTGCCAAAGCCGCCGGTCTCACTGAAAGCCTCGCCAAAGGTTCCGTGGTCGCCTCCGACGCATTCTTTCCGTTCGCCGACGGTCTGCTGGCCGCCGCCGACGCCGGCGCGACCGCCGTCATTCAACCCGGCGGTTCGATGCGGGACGACGAGGTGATCGCCGCCGCCGACGCCCAAGGCCTTGCCATGGTGTTCACCGGCATGCGCCACTTCCGACATTGACGGATCTCGCGGTCGATCGAGGCCCGTGATCGAGGCCCGTGATCGAGGCCCGTGATCCAGGCCCGTGCGACGACCATCGCACAGGCCCGTGCGACGGGCGATCAGGCGTTCTTGCGGAAGATGTGCAAGGTTTTGAAGATGCCCGCGTCGGTGAAACCCTTTTGCGCGACCAGGGCTTTGCCGGCGGTGACGCCTTTGTCGTAGGCGAACGAGCCCGTGTAGAAATGGATTTCACCACCGGGGCGTAGACTGTCGGCGAGTGTCAAGGTCATGTCGTCGTCGGTGAGTGCGCCGTATTTGTCGTTTTCGGCGGTGCGATATTCACCGATATGAAATAAAGTCGCATAATCGAGCGCTGGCATCAGGCGCCGGTCGATCTGGTAGATATCGCCGAAATAACATTTGTAGCTGAAGCCAAGGCGCGCATCTGCGATCAGCAATTTCACATAGTCGTCGTATTCTTCCTTCGAAGCAGTAATGCCGAGCACATGATTGTTGGTGCCTGATTTGGCGGTCTCCAAACCGACGATATGGTGATTGCCGGTGCCCATGTGGAAGATGTCCTTACCGGTGACGCCCTTCTCCTTGAGGTAATCGAGGAAGTGGATGTCGCAGGGGCACTGTTTCTCGTCGAGCGACCAGGTGGCATTCCAAAAATTCAATTTGGCGGTCATGGGCGGCTGCGGCTTGTGCCGATCCTCTGTTAGCTGACGGGTTGCAGGGGTTGTGTAGATGTCAGGGTGACGGTGTCGCCGTTGCGTGACAAGCGCCGATCGACACTTGCGACGGTTGGTGCGAGAGGGCGCGGCCCAAGGCTGATGATGGCGGTCCTTGGTAGGGCCGAGCGCAAGGCCCGCGCGATCTGAGCTTGGGCCACCTCATCGAGTGCCGACAGACCGTCGTCGAGCACGACCACAGCCGGCGCATGCAGCAGAACGCGCGCAAAACCCAAGCGTTGGCGATCGGCGGCGGACAGCACCTGATCCCAGCGCGCCGCCTCGTCGAGGC
>JANOAW010000547.1:0-4778 GCA_031411355.1 Hyphomicrobiaceae bacterium
CCGGCCCTTTCGGCGTCGCGGCACCGGCCGCAATGGCACCGAGCAAGTCGACGATCGCCGGCGGCGGTGCCTCCAGTCGTGCGGGCTCGAAGCGGTAGGGTGTCTCGGTCATTGGCCGATATATAGGTCCAGCAAAGCGTCAGGCGGACAATAAAAAAACGATCATTGGCGGATTTATTGGCCGATCTTTTGGCCGATCATTCGGGGCATGCTCCGGCATCCGTGAACCGAGCCCTGAAGAGGTATTGGCCCCGCGGGCTTCGGTCGGGGGTAAAGAGCAGTTCAGACGGTGAAGCAGCGGTACGGGGAACGCGACACGTCATGAGGTGCGTTGATCCCTCTGTGCGCAGAGTCTCGCACCGTGCTCACCCCCGTCAAGGCTACGCCTCGGCCGCGCGCGGCCGCCCGCCTTGAAGAAGAGGGGCGGGTGACTGGGGTTGCGCGCGATGCAGCACCTGTTGGTGTCGGGACGAAGAACGTCAAAAAGTCGACGCGGCTGCCGCCGGCGTCGAACAAAGAACTGACGGTTCGAGATCGTTCAGGCGGCGTCGGTGAGTGCTGCTACAGTGGCGGTTGCTGCTGCATGGTCGCGCCCGATCTGGCGCAAGCGTTGTTGCTCGCCCGGGTCCTTAATGGTGTCGGCATGTTCGAGCAACAGTCCGAGTAGAGCATAGGCGTCGATGCTGCCGAGGCCGGCTTTGATGACGATACCGCCGAGTTGAATCTTGTGGCGGGCATCCGCCTTGCGCCGATCTTCCATGGTGTCACGCCGTCCCTGTTCCAGCCGATGGAGCCGGCGTTCCAGGATCGACAGCGGCGACCTGGTGTTTGCGAAATCGCGCGGCGACCTCCTTCAGGGCCGCCTCCAATTCTTCCGTTGAGATGTCGATGTCGAGGAGGCCGGCGCGCTCGGCCAGACGGCCCAATGTCTCGCGACCGCGGCGTTGCATCTCGTCTCGCTTGGCCTTCAACGCTGCAATCTGCTCGTCGATCTCTTGCACCGACCGTCGGTTCAAAGCTGCGCGCGTGCCGGCCATGGCCGATCTCCTCAAGGACTGTGGCGTTCTCAACTCATGTCGGCAGTGAACGGACATCGATGGATTGGGTCGCGTGATTTGGGGATTCCCGTCAATCGCAAATCAGCGCATGCCCGAAGGGCTTGGTCCGGAGAAGAATTCGACGGCGCAGTTATAGGATTGCGATGCAATCCTGATTTCTGCCCTCACGGCCCTGCCGAACTCAGTGCGCGTCACGCCTCCACCGCTGCAGCAATGGCTATCCCGCACTTCGACGCTCAGGTCATCGGCGCGGCCCGTAGCCCCATCGCTATGGCGGCTTATCGGCATCGCGTGTCCATGTTGGAAATCGGCACTGATACCCTGCACAAGGCCGTCGATCAGGGCGATCTCGTGCATGCCGAAGTCGTCGCGCCGGACAACGCGCCAGCGTGGGTGCAAGCGTTGTTGGCGTGTGAGAAGCCGGCGGATCAGAGTGCGGCGTTGTGGAATGCGGTGGTCGATCAGACGACGCGTAAGAACGGCCAGTACGCCCGCGAATTCAACATCGCCTTGCCGCTGGAACTCTCACGCGCGCAGAACATTGCCCTCGTGCAGGCGTTCGTCGCCGGCGAGCTGACCGCCAAAGGCTTCATCGTCGACTGGGTCTATCACGACAAAGTCGGCAACCCCCACGTCCACATCATGCACACAGTCCGGCGCATCGATCCCGACGGCTTTGGGTCGCCCGGTGTGCCCCTGATCGGCACGGACGGGCAGCAGGTTCGCCACAACGGCAAGCTCATCTATCGACCGTTTATCGGCGGCAAAGAGGATTTTCACGTCCTGCGCCAGGCCTGGGGTGCGCACGCAACGCAGCACCTGGCCGAGGCTGGATTCAGCGCCCTCGTCGACATGCGCTCCTACGCCGAGCAGGGCATTGCGCTGATGCCGACTGTGCATCGGGGACCGGCCGTGTCGGCGCTGATCACGAGCCCAGGCGGCTCCGTCGTCGGCGACATCCTGCGCGACGAGCGCGCTGAAGCCGTCCTTGAAATCGAACAGAACGTTGGTCTGTTGATCGACAAGGTCGCCAAGCAGAACGCCACGTTTGGGGCGCGCGCCATCGCCAAAACCCTACACGAGTATCTCGACAAGTCGGTGCAACCCGAACGCTTCAACGCGATCCTGGTGAAGGCTTTGGCGTCGCCAAAGCTCTGCAGGCTGCGCCCCGATGTCTACGATCCCGTGACCGGTCGACAGGTCGCGCGCGCCGTCTATGCGACCCACGAGATGCGCGCCTTGGAGCGCGAGATGGTAGCAGCTGCCGACCGGCTGACGCGAGGCAGTGGTCACGCGATTGCGCCCCAGGCGGTCGCCGCGGCCATGGTCAAAAGTGAGAGCGCCGGCACCGCTCAAGCGTTCCAGCTGGCGCAGGAACAGGCCGATGCCATCCGCCACATCACCGACGCGCGCGGCATCGCTTGCGTGATCGGCATTGCCGGCGCTGGCAAGTCGACGATGCTGGATGTCGCGCGTAGGGCTTGGGAAGGTGCCGGCAAGCGCGTCCACGGCGCGACGCTCGCCGGGAAGGCGGCGGACGGATTGCTGTCGTCGTCCGGCATCGCCGCACGCACCATTGCGTCCTGGGAGTACGCCTGGTCGCGCGGTCGCGATCTGCTGCAGGCCGGTGACGTCTTCGTCGTCGATGAAGCTGGCATGGTGGCATCGCGGCACATGCAGCTGATCATCAAAGCGGTCGAGGCCGCTGGTGCCAAGTTGGTGCTCGTCGGCGATCCAAAGCAGCTGCAACCTATCGAAGCCGGTGCGCCCTTCCGGGTCTTGGCCCAGCAGATCGGTGCTGCCGAAATGACCGAGGTCCGCCGTCAGCGGGCCACCTGGCAGCAAGAGGCGACCCGCCACCTAGCCCGCGATGAAACCGTCGCCGCACTGGCCGCCTATCGCGCCGCAGGGGGCGTGGTCGAGGTCGCAACCAAGGATCAGGCGCGTGACGCCATGCTGCGCGATTACCTCGCGGCGCGCGCTCAGTTTGACAAGCCCGACGGCAACGCCGTGATGATGCTGGCGCACACCAACGTCGATGTGCACGCGCTCAATCAGGCGGCACGGTCGGCCTTGCAAACAGCTGGGGTCATCGGTGAAGGAGCCGAGTTCTTGACCACGCGCGGCGGTCGCCAGTTCGGTGCCGGCGATCGCGTCATCTTCCTCGAAGGCCGCGTCTTCACGTGTCCGAGTGCGCCGGAACTTGGCCGGCAGCGGGTGCGCAACGGCACGCTCGGGACTGTGGTTGGCACAGCCAACGATACGCTCCGCGTTCAACTGGATGGCGGCCCGCTGGTCGCGTTTGCGTCTGCAACCTATGCCAATGTCGATCACGGCTATGCCGCGACCATCCACAAGAACCAAGGCGTCACCGTCGAGCGCGCGTTCGTGCTGGCGTCGCCGACCATGGATGCCAGCCTGACCTATGTGGCCCTGTCCCGACATCGCGAGAGCGTCGTGCTCTACGCGCCCAAAGAGGGCTTTGAGCAGCGCTCGCTGGAGCAGACGCTGTCACGCGCCAGCGTGAAGACGTCGACGCTGGACTATGCCGATGCCGCCGTCGCGACGGATACGTTCGCAGCGTCCCGCGGGTTCCAGACGCTCGCCGATATGCGCAATGGGCTGGCTGCGACGCTGGCCTTTGCGCGAGCACGCCTCGTGGCCCTCTGGGAACGCGCCAAGGACCTTGCGATCGCCCAGCAGATCAATCTGAAGCGTGCGCTCCCGGTCGCCCCAACACCGGCAGTCCGCTCGGCGGTCGACGCCGTGACGCAGGCCACAGACACGAAGGCCGCCAACAGTGCCGCGATCGGCAAAGCACTCGACCGCTGGCTGACGGCCGAGGCCAACGCGATCGCATGGGATGCTGCGCCGGATGTGCGGAAGCTGCTGGCGACGGAGCAGACCAAAGCGCGGGCGAAGATCGACACCTTGTCGCCGGCGGCGCGTCAGACGCTATCGATGCTGCAAGCCCGCGATCCCCAAGTGCGAAAGGATGTGTCTGGTCTGAAAGGGCCAGCACGCGCCGCGGCCTTGGCCGGGCACCTGGAGGCTGAGGCCAAGCGGACACCAGAGCAGCGCGCCGACCGCTACACGGCGGCCTGGACGCGTGAAGTCGCGGCGCTCAGGACCGCCTACGATTATCACGGTGATCGACCACGACCAGTGATCCAAGCGGATCTGCGCGTGCTCGCAGCGGGCTTGGAGGCCGATGTCGACGCGCGTGCGGCTGTGCTGCGCCGGCCGCCCGGTAACGCCGGCGATCTGCAGGTCCTGCAATCTGCGCTTCGCCAAGAGAAGAGCGCGTTGGCGCTGGAACGCGTGATCGAACCGCCTGTGGTCGAACAGACGCGTGCGATTACGCGATAACGGGAGCAGTCGAGATGACGGACGCGGCGGTGAAAACGAGCGCACTTGAAACGGGCATCAGGTCGCTGGCGGCCGTCGGTGACCGCTTGGTCAAGCTCGCGGGCGACGAGCGGCTCGATGATGATCGGGAGGTGATCGGCGATATCGCCACCGCGATGACCAACGTGCGCACAGAGGTTACCGCTGTGTCGCGCAGGCTCGTTGTTGTGAAGCGGGACTCGCAGCAGCGCGAATATGAGCGCGACGTTGCACGCCAGCAGGCCCGGGACGCCGAGGCGCTGTTGAAGCGAGAGGTAGCCGACAGCCGGACCATGATGCAGGCCATGGCGGTCGGATGCGTCATGGTCTGTG
>JANOAW010000548.1:0-8844 GCA_031411355.1 Hyphomicrobiaceae bacterium
GGCCGGGGCCGGGGCCGGTTCGACTTTTGCCGCCCGAGCGGTCGCGGCTCGCCCCATCGCCTCTCGCCTCGGCCAGATGGCCGCCCCTGTTGGCTTCAATCTATCGCGGCTTCTCCCTGCGCTCGCGCCTGTGCCGACGCAAGAGTGCCATCCACAACCGGCTGCACTGTGGCAACTTTGTCCAAGGTCTGGTTTGTCCAAGGTCTGGAGCCGTTCGGCGCCGCAGCCATGTGAACCGAACAGCGCGGCGATCGTTTCTCGACCGTCGCCTCGAAACGTGGTTCACCCTGCGCGTTGCCGCAGCCCCGACAAAGGCCCGAGATCCCATGAAAGTGACGACCATCGGCGGCGCCATGATCGATTCCATCGCCCTGATCGCAGACGATCGCATCGAGCGCATGGCCATGCGCAATGCAGACACAGCGTATTTGCTGCTGGAGGAGGGCAAGAAGGTCGAAGCCGAAGCCATCTCGACGCATTGCGGGGGCGGCGCGGTGAATGCCGCCGTCGCGTTCGCCCGACTCGGATTCGATACGGCGGCGCTGCTCAAGCTCGGCCAGGATCAACGCGCCGATCAGATTTTGTCACGGCTCGCCGATGAACACGTGTCGACCCGCTTTGCAATTCGCGATGGACGCGCGCCGACAGGGGCATCGGTGCTGGTATCGGCCCACGACCGCAACGCCGCCGTGTTCTCGTTTCGCGGCGCCAATACCCTGCTCGAACCCGCCGATCTGAAACCTGATGCATTCACGGTCGACCTCGTGCACGTCTCGGGATTGTCGAACAAATCAGCGGAATGCTTTCCCTTGATCGTTGCTGCGGCGACGGACGGCAAGGCCCGCCTATCGGTCAATCCTGGCATCCGACAGCTTTCGTTGTATGGAGCCGCGTTCTTCGATCTGCTCGGCGACATCACCGTGCTGTCGATCAACCGCACGGAAGCAGATTCACTGGTTGCGCTGATCGTCTCCCGCGGTGGCGAGGGCGGGCCGAAACTCGACACCGCAGATGCAGCGCCCGCTCTGGTGCGCCGTGGCTTTCAAGGTGGCGGGTTCGAAGTTTCGATGGCGCGCTTTTTCTCGACATTGCTTTCGCTCGGTGCGACTCACGTCATCGTCACCGATGGCGGCGAGGGTGCGTTCGCCGCCAGTGCCGACGGTATTCGCCATTGTCCGGCGATCGCGCTCGGCCCGGTCGCCGGCACGGCCGGGGCGGGCGACGCGTTCGTGTCGACCTTCGCCGCCTTCGTCACGCTCGGCGCCGATCCCGGCAAAGCGCTGCAGATGGCGGCACTGAATGCGGGATCGGTGATCCGGTTTCCCAACACCCAATCGGGGCTGCTGACGCGTGAGGCGATCGAAAAGCGTCACGTCGAGATGCAGTCGCGCTTACCCGTACGACGCTGGGCACTGTAGTCGGCGCCGGACTCGGGACTATGCGGTTGGCACTCAGTGTTTGAGCTCCGCCGGAACGACTCCACCGGTCTCGGCGAGTTTCGTCATCACCTGCTTGTGCAGCCAGATGTTCATTGTGGCGCTGTCACTCATGTCGCCCGCATATTTCAATTCGGTGGCCAGTTGCTTGCGTGCCTTGAGGCTCGAATCAATCTCGAGCAATTTCATCAGGTCGACGATGGAAACACGCCAATCCAGATCCTCGTCGCTCTTTTCGTCAAGCGCGTCGAGGACAGCCGCGACGTCGACTTTCGGGGGGCCCGACTTTGCTACCGGCGCGCCGGGAGACGTGGATACGGGTGAAAGGCTCGGCGCCGCGGCGGTGGGTGTCACGGTGATTGGTGGCATGGCCGATGGCGTGGTTGCTTCGGCCGCTGCGGCCGGTCCGCCAAAAATTGCGTCTTTGATCGCGCCAAAAATACTCATGGTCGATGCACTCCTGTGCCGTCTTGGCCGCCCCCGCGGTCCGCTGCGTTTCCACCTGATCCGCCAAGGGACACGACGGGGCATGTCTTGCAAGTGGCAGTTGTGTGCGCGGAGCGTGGCCCGAATACCGCACGAGCGCGCGCGGATCTCGGCTGACACCAAGCCGTCTGGTCGACAGCGGAGGTTTGACACAAGCGGGCAAGTCGCCAATTCATGTCGGCCATGACCGACACCTCGACCACTGTCTCGCGCATCTTTACCGATCACTGCACCGGCGCGCTCTTGCGTGCGGCCGAAGACGGGGTCTGGCCACAGGCCCTGTGGGACCGTTGTATCGACGCCGGACTGCATCTGGCGCTGATCGACACGGGCGATGAAAATCTCGGACTGCCGGTCACGGAAGCGTTTGGTATCGCGCGGCTCGCTGGCCATCACGCGGCGCCGATCCCGCTGGTCGAGACCATGCTCGCCAATTGGCTGCTGGCGCGTGCAGGCATGAGTGCACGCGCGCAGCCGACCGTGATCGCGGATGCGCCGTTCAAGCGCGTGCCGTGGGGGCGCCGCGCCGCCATCGTCGCCGTGTCGGATGCAGGGATGTCGATCGTCGAGCGTCCCGAACTCGTGCGCGAAGGTCGCTCGTTGGCAAAGGAGCCACGTGATGCGCTCGCACTCGAGAAGTCGGACGCCATGGCGCTTCCGGACGGTCTCGACCGCATGAAACTGCGTGGGGCCGGCGCGGCTCTGCGCGCAGCCCAGATGGCCGGGGCGATGGGCTGCATCGCGGCGATGACGATCCGCTATGCACAAGATCGGGTGCAGTTCGGCAAGCCGCTGGCCAAGTTCCAGGCCATTCAACACAGTGCGGCGATCCTGGCTTCGCAGACGGCCGCGGCCGGTTGTGCCGCCGACATCGCCGCTGACGCGTTCGCCGACGGCATCGATGTTGCGCGCATCGCCGTCGCCAAAACATATTGCGGCGATGCCGCTGGTGTCGTGACTGACCTCGCCCATCAAATCCACGGCGCCATCGGCTTCAGCCGTGACTACGGGCTGCATCATCTGACAAAGCGTCTTTGGTCTTGGCGCGAGGAGTACGGCAACGACACCGAATGGGCGGGCCACCTCGGTCGCTTGGCGGGGCGCAATGGCGCCGACGGTCTGTGGGCGGAGATCACGGCGCTATGACACCGAGCTACGACATCGCGTTCGCGCCGCCGCCGGATCTGGCCGACATCGAGGCGTTGCGCCAGGAGGTGCGGGCGTTCCTGGCCGAGACGTTGCAACAGCGCACGGCCGGTGCCCGTGCCGAAAGCTGGATCGGCCACGACGCTGAGTTCAGCCGTGCCGTGGGCGCGCGCGGATGGATCGGCATGACGTGGCCCAAGCGCTACGGCGGCCATGAGCGTTCTGCGCTCGAACGCTATGTCGTGATCGAGGAGATGCTGGCGGCCGGCGCCCCCGTCAACGCGCATTGGATCGCGGACCGGCAGAGCGGCCCCGCGTTGTTACGCTACGGCACCGAGGCGCAACGGCTCGAAATCCTGCCCCGCATCGCACGCGGCGAGTGCCAGTTCGGCATCGGCATGAGCGAACCGGATTCGGGCTCCGATCTGGCGTCTGTGCGCACGCGTGCCACCGAAACAGCGGACGGCTGGGTGGTGGAGGGCACGAAACTGTGGACGAGCGGCGCCCACCAATCCGACTACATCATCCTGTTCTGCAAGACGCCCGGAACGGACGGGCGGGGCGATGATCGGCACGGTGGCGCAAGTCAGTTCCTGGTCGACGTGAAGCGGACACCCGGCATCGAGATCCGCGCGGTCGAAGCGTTGACCGGCGAGCATCATTTCAACGAGGTCGTGTTCCGGGGCGCGGTGCTGCCCAAGGACGCGTTGCTCGGGCGCCGCGGTGATGGCTGGGCTCAGGTGATGAGCGAACTCGCCTACGAACGCAGTGGGCCCGAACGTTTTCTGTCGTCGTTCCAGGTGGTCGTGGAACTTTTCAGGCGACTGGGCCCGACACCTGACGACGCGGCCGCGGCCGCGATCGGTCGACTGGTCGCGCGTATCGCTGTGCTGCGTCGCATGTCACGGTCCATCGCCGGCATGCTGCAGGCGGGGCACGACCCCGGCCTGCAAGCCGCTATCGTCAAGGATCTCGGCGCTATGCTCGAACAACAGATACCCGAGATTGCGCGCACGCTCGTTGCGGTCGAACCCGACCTTGCCTCCGAGGATGGGCTGGAAGCGGCGCTCGCGTACACGATCCAGCACGCGCCGTCGTTTTCGCTGCGCGGGGGCACGCGCGAAATCCTGCGCGGCATCATCGCGCGCGGCGTCGGACTGCGTTGAGATCTGCGGCTTCGCTACTCTTGCACTTCGGGCTCTGCCCGACGATGTATAGCCGTGTATCGAAAGCACGATCGGGAAAGCAGCCTCAGGGCCGAATGACGGACGCGCGCAACACCTACTACGCACCTATCGAACCCTATATGACCGGGCGTCTCGACGTCTCGGGTGGGCACAGCGTGTATTTCGAGCAAAGCGGCAATCCGGCCGGTCGTCCCGTGGTGATCGTTCACGGCGGTCCCGGCGGCGGCTCAAATCCGACCATGCGCCGCTTTCATGACCCCGCGCGCTATCGCATCATCGTGTTCGACCAACGTGGCTGCGGTCGATCGACACCGCATGCGAGCCTCGACGACAACACCACCTGGCATCTGGTCGACGACATGGAGCGACTGCGGCGGGAGTTGCGCGTCGAGCGTTGGCAGCTGTTCGGCGGCTCGTGGGGGTCGACTTTGTCGATCGCCTACGCTGAAGCGTACCCTGATCACGTTTCGGACATGGTCTTGCGCGGTATTTTCCTGCTGCGGCGGGACGAATTGCGCTGGTTCTATCAGGATGGCGCTAAATGGCTGTTCCCGGATGCCTTCTCCGAGTTCGAACGCGTCATCCCGCCGGCTGAGCGGGGCGATCTCATGGCTGCCTACTACCGGCGTCTCACGCATCCGGATCGTCGTATCCAGATCGAAGCGGCGCGTGCCTGGTCGGTCTACGAGGGATCGACGTTGTCCTTGATCCAGGACCACGAGCGCCTGAAACTGTTCGCGTCCGACAGCTATGCCATCGCCTTTGCCCGCATCGAATGCCACTATTTCGTCAAAGGCGGCTTTTTGAAACGCGAGGACCAGCTGCTCATCCACGCGGGACGCTTGCGCCATATTCCCTGCATCGTCGTACATGGCCGTTACGACGTCGTGACGCCACTGAAGAACGCGTTCGATCTCAAAGCCGTGTGGCCCGAGATCGATTTGCGCATCGTGGCCGATGCCGGCCACGCCATGACGGAAACAGGCACCGTGCACGAACTCATCGCGGCGACTCGCCAATTCGCCGGCTTGCGCAACTGAGTGGTGTCGAGTCGGCGCGAACGCGAGACATCAGGTCGGCAGCGCCAGCCACAGGTCGAGATCGAGAATGACGCCGTCAGCATAGGTGTCGCCGACTTTCAGGACGAAGCCCGCCGTCGGTACGTTCTTGGTCGCCGTCAGGCGCGTGCGAATGGCTGCGATGTCGGTTCGACCAGGAATCGCTGCCTTCTCCAGCACGTCGCTGCAGGCGTAGACCGTGTCACCTGCGAACAATGGCGCGACGTGCCGGCCGCCGTTGATGGCCGCTATGTGAAATGCATTGGCGAGGCCGTTGAACGACAACGCGCGGGCGAGCGAGATCACGACCCCGCCGTAGATCAATCGTTTGCCAAAACGTGTTGCCTTGGCGGCGTTAGCGTCGAAATGCACCTTGGCTGTGTTCTGGTAGAGCCGCGTCGCCAGTTGATGCTCAGCCTCCTCGACGGTCATGCCATCGATGTGATCGATGCGTTCGCCGACGTCGTAATCGCCCCACCGATGCGCACTGCCGGCTGCGACGACGTCGTAGTCATCGCGGCGCGTCGGGACCGCCGATCCGAGCCGTTCGGGCGCGACGTTGGCTGCAAGTTTCGGGATGAGGGGCGGCGGTGCCGGGCTCGCCTTATCGCGTTTGCGCACCATGACCCAGCGCACGTATGTCAAACACTCGGCGACCGCGCCGGTGACGGCATCGACCTTGCGTCCGGTCGTGCGCACATAGACGACACCGCTGTCACCGGACGAATTTTCGCGCAGCCCGATGACTTCGCTCGACGACGACAGGGTGTCTCCGGGATAGACAGCCGCCAGAAATCGGCACTCGGCATAGCCGAGGTTGGCGACGGCGTTGAGAGAGATGTCAGGTACGGTTTTGCCGAAAACGATGTGGAACACCAACATGTCGTCGACGGGCGCGCGGGGATGCCCGGCTGCCTTTGCGAAGACGGCCGACGACTGCATGGCGAAGCGAGACCCATAGAGCGCGGTGTAGAGCGCCACATCACCGTCGGTCACCGTGCGCGGTGTCGCGTGCCGCAGGATCTGGCCGACCCGAAAATCCTCGAAGAAATTGCCGGATGACGTTTTAAGATTGGGCATGAGGCTGATCCGATGAGGTGGCACGCAGATCGTCGAATCCAGGTCACGCGCCGCGCTGCCCGAAACGCTTCTCGATGTAGTCCTCGACGACGACTTTAAAGTCGGCGGCGATGGTTGGGCCACGCAGGGTCATGGCTTTTTTGCCATCGATGAACACGGGCGCGGACGGCGTTTCACCGGTGCCGGGCAGCGATATGCCGACGTCGGCATGTTTGCTTTCGCCCGGGCCGTTGACGATGCAGCCCATGACCGCGAAATTGAGCGCTTCGACGCCCGGATAGCGGGCTTTCCAATCCGGCATGCGCTCCCGGATCATGGTCTGGACGTCGCGTGCTAGCTCTTGGAACACCGTCGAGGTCGTACGGCCACAGCCTGGACAGGCCGCGACGATGGGCATGAATGCACGCAACCCCATAGTCTGCAGCAGCTCTTGCGAGACCTTGACCTCGAGTGTCCGGTCCCCGCCCGGCTCGGGCGTGAGCGATGTCCGGATGGTGTCGCCGATGCCGGCTTGCAAGAGGATGCCCATCCCGACCGCCGACGCGACGATGCCTTTTGAACCCATGCCGGCTTCGGTGAGGCCGAGATGCAGCGCATAGCGGCAGCGTGCGGCGAGGAGTGTGTAGACCGCGACCAAATCCTGCACGGCCGACACTTTCGCCGAAATGATGATGCGGTCGGGCGGCAGGCCAATTTCCTCGGCACGGGCGGCCGACAAGAGCGCGGACTGCACGATGGCGTCGTGCATCACGGCACGTGCAGCCTTGGGTGCCGGCGAGCGGGCGTTCTCATCCATCAAATGCGTCAGTAATTCCTGATCGAGCGAACCCCAGTTGACGCCGATGCGCACGGGTTTGGCGTATTCGATCGCCTTTTCGACAATGGTGCCGAACTGCTTGTCCTTCTTGTTCTTGAAGCCGACGTTGCCGGGGTTGATCCGGTATTTATCGAGCGCTGCCGCGCACGCGGGATGGTCGCTCAGCAGGGTGTGGCCGTTATAGTGAAAATCGCCGACAACGGGCACATGCACGCGCAGCTTGGCAAGCTTTTCGGCGATGTAAGGCACGGCCTTGGCGGCCTCGTCGCGATCGACCGTGATGCGCACGAGTTCGGAGCCTGCGCGGGCAAGGGCCGCGATCTGTCGCACGGTCCCCTCGATGTCGGCCGTATCGGTGTTGGTCATCGACTGCACGACGATCGGCGCCGCGCCGCCGACGATCACTGTATGGCCGCCGCGGCCGATCGAGACGGGCGTCGAGGCGCGTCGGGTGTTGGTGGTCACGGGGGCCTCGAATGGATCGGTTCTACTGTTTTTCGCCGGCCGATGCCGGCCAGGATGCGTGACATGAATTCTATCACGACCCTGTACGCCGACAAACCCACGGGGCCTAACCCACGGGGCCTAAGTCACGGCGCGCGTCGGCCGCCTGCGATTGCGACGGGGATCATGGCGAGGCCGAACATGACGGTCAGGACCAGCACGATCGACGGGCCGCCCGGCAAATCGTTGGACACCGACACGAACAGGCCGAAAGCAACCGCCAGGGCCGCAAAGATAACGGCAAAAAATGCCATCTGCTCAGGCGTCTCGGAGAACGGCCTGGCGGCCGCTGCCGGCATGATCAAGAATGCGATGGTCAGCAGTGCGCCGACGACTTTGAGCGAGATGGCGACAGCGACCGCGAGCACGAAAACGAAGATGGCCTTGGTGCGCTCGACGGCAACGCCCTCCGCAGCCGCAAGGTCTTCGTGCACGCAAAGTGACAACAGCGGCCGCCAGATCCAGAACAGTGCCACCAGGGCGGTGATGCCACCACCGACGATCCAGCGCAGGTCGGCGATCGACACGGCGTAGATATCGCCGAACAGTATCGCGATGAGATCGTTGCTCGGGCGTCGGAAGACAGCCGCCGCCACAATGCCGATGGCGAGTGCCGCGTGTGCCATCACGCCGAGCACACTGTCGAGCGGCACGAGGCGTTGGCGTTGCAGTCCGAGCAGCAGCAGAGCGATGGCAAGCGACGTGACCAGCACGGCGAGCGTTGAATCGATGTCCAGGCTGATGCCGATGGCGATGCCGATCAAGCCACCTTGCGCGATCGTCTCGCCGAAATAGGCCATACGGCGCCAGACGACGAAGCAGCCGAGCGGTGCCGCAACCAGCGCGAGCGCCAGTCCGGCCATCATCGCTCGCAGCATGAATGGATCGGTCATTGGTCGCGGTCCTCGTCGTCACGATGCGGCGCACCGCCGACACCAGTCGGAACGGGTGCGCCCGAAAGATCGTGCCGATGGTCATGGGCATGGCGATAGAGGCCGAAGGTGCGTGCCGCCGTCGGCCCGAACAACCGCGCATATTCCGGATGCCGTGCCACGTCCTCCGGCACGCCTTGGCAACAGACGTGACGATTGATGCAGATGACCCGATCACTGGCTGCCAGAACCACGTGC
>JANOAW010000549.1:0-4585 GCA_031411355.1 Hyphomicrobiaceae bacterium
CCACGCCGTCGGGCAGGTGCTGGCCCTTCTTCGAGTCGTAGAGCTTGCCGTTCCGGCCCAGCACGAGCCCGTAGTCCTTCGCCTCGGTGATGACCTGCGGCGCCCAGACCACGCCGCCCCCGGCGTCGTCGCCGCCAAGGATCGCCATGATCATCCCGTAGTCGGTGCCGACATTCTCGAAGGCGCGGAAGATGCCGGTCGGGATGTTGAAGATGTCGCCCTCTTCCGCGATGAACTCTCCCGCCGTGCCCCAGCGGCCCCAGAAGAACCGCCAGCGGCCTGTGAGGACGAAGAACCCCTCGGCCGTCCGGTGGCTGTGCAGCGAATTGCGGCATCCCGGGGGCTGGCCCGCCGCACCGATGTTGAAGCCGGGCGTGTCGACAATATGGACGTGCTGGTCGGGGGACTCGGAGACCCCGCCGCCGATGATGGTGAAGTTCTCCTTCTGGTTCGAACCCGGCGTGTGGGCGTCGATGAAGGCGGTCTTGCAGGGCCGAAGGTCGCCGTAACGAACGATGCGGGCTTCCATCTCTTGCGGGGTCATGTGTCTTCCTTTCAACCGGCGGTCCAGCCGCCATCGACAATCAGTGAGGTTCCGGTGATCAGCGCCGCCGCATCCGAGGCGAGGAACACGATCGGTCCCATCAGGTCTTCCAATTCGCCGACCCGGCCGAGCTTGATCTTGGAGATGACCCAGTCCTTGAACGATTGATCCTCGAAAAAGCTGCGCACCATATCGGTCATGATGAAGGTCGGCGCGATGGTGTTGGAGCGGATCTTGTGCGGCCCGAATTCGATCGCCATGGCTTTGGAAAAACCTTCAACGCCCCATTTCGTGCCGCAGTAGACGGATCGGTTCGGGCCTCCGACGTGGCCCATCTGCGAGGTGATGTGGATCAGCGAGCCGGGTTTGCGGGCGGCGACCAAGCCTTTAGCCACGGCCTGGGCGGCAAAGTATGCCCCCTTCAAATTCATATCCACAACCGCGTCGAAGTCGGTCTCCGTGGCGTCGAGCGCCGGTCCGTGGCGCGCACCGCCGGCATTGTTGACCAGAATATCATAGGGGCCCGTCGCCTCGATCATGGTGCGCATGCCGGCAACGTCGGTCACATCCATGGTAACGGCTGTGGCACGTTGACCGCGCGCTGCGATCGCGTCGGCGACGGCCTCGATCTCGACTGCCTTGCGCGCGGTGACGGTGACGTGAGCACCCGCCTCGGCGAGAGCCGCGGCCGCCGCCAGACCGATGCCCCGGCCACCACCCGTCACGAGCGCACGTCGTCCGTCCAAACGAAACGACGGCGTTTTCGGCAAGGTCATGTGATGGTCCAGCGGCTGGTGTGATGGCGCGCAACTTATGCAGCGAGGTCGCGCCTGTCGAGGCACAGAGGCTCACGACCAAATCAACGGCTTCGCTGCGGCCCGATCTCGCGTAGAAGGACAGGCATGATCCTTGCCCATCCCTTCGTGCGCCGACTGGCCAACGTCGTCTTCGTCGCTCAACGCGGCATGACACTCGGCGTGCGCGGCATCGTGATCGACGATCAGCGGCGCGTTCTGCTGGTGCGACACGGTTATGCACCCGGCTGGCATTTTCCTGGCGGCGGTGTCGAGCGTCGCGAAACTCTGCACGTGGCCCTGGAGCGCGAACTGCGCGAGGAGGTCGCCGTCACTATGACGCTCGAGCCGCGGTTGCTCGGCATCTACAGCAACTTCGAGGTGCTGCCGCGCGATCATGTGGCGGCGTTCGTGATCCCCGGCTTTACGCGCGGAGAGCCACCGGCATCGTCCTTTGAAATACGCGAGCAAGGCTTCTTTCCCCTCGACGCATTGCCGGCCGAGACGACACGCGGCACGCGGGCTCGGCTCGCCGAATTGCTCGAGGGCGTGCCGATTGACCGCGCGTGGGCACCAAGCCGCAACGATGGCCGATGACGCCGCGGCTCACACGCGGATGCGCAGATTGCCGATGGCGTCGACGTTTGCAACGGCACCCGGCTCGATGATCGTCGTTGCATCCACCTGTTCGATGATGGCCGGACCGGCGATGCTGGCACCGCGCGGCAGGCGTTCGCGCGCGAACACGTCCGCGTCGTGCCATCGACCGCTCGCATACATCGGCCGGCGGCCTGTCCGCGCCGCACCGATCGGACCGCTGACATGGGGCAACAAGGCCTCGATGGCAAACGGCTTGCGTTTACCGATCACCGTGGTCAGGACGTTGACGAGTTGGGCTCTGATTTCCGGCAGGTCGACCTGGAAGCGCTTGTGATAGGCCGCATCGAACAGTGATTGGAGCTGTTCGCGCGTGACGTCAGGCGACGGCAGATTGACCCTGATCAAATGCGTCTGGCCGCGGAACTGCATCTCGGCTGCATGGATGACCTCGGTTTCGATGATCGCGTCGCCCTGAGTGCCGTTGATTTCGCGGCCGCGGGCAGCGTCGAGCCGCAGGAGCCGAGAGATATTGCCGGTATCGATCGTCTCGACCGGCTGGTTCACCGTCCGCACGAAATCCTGTCGAAGATCGGCGACGAGACAACCAAGTGCGTTGGTGAGCCCCGGTCGTGCGGGGACGAGCACCTCGGGGATACCGAGATCGCGGGCGAGGGCCACGGCGTGAAGCGGGCCTGCACCGCCGAAGGCAAACAGCACGAAGCCACGTGGGTCGTGCCCTCGACTGAGCGAGACGAGACGGATGGCGCCCGACATGGTGGCGTTGCCAAGACGCACGACGGCCTCCGCCGCGGCGTCGACGGTCAGGCCGAGTGGGCGTGCGAGCTTGATTTCGAATACCTCGCGAATGACGTCGAGCGGGACGGAGCGCTCGACCGCGGTCAGTGTATCGCGCGGCAGCCGACCGAGCAGAACGTTGGCGTCCGTGATGGTCGGCCGTTCGCCGCCGCGGCCGAAACAAATCGGCCCGGGCTGCGAACCGGCGCTCTCCGGTCCGACTTTCAACATGCCCGCCGCATCGATCCAGGCGATCGACCCGCCGCCCGCGCCGACCGTGCGCACGTCGACCATCGGCACGTGAATGGGCAGTCCATAGTCGAGCGTCAACTCGGCGGACACTTCGGGAATACCGCCGTGAACCAGCGCGACATCGGTCGAGGTACCACCCATGTCATAGGTGACGGCATTGGCGATCCTGGTCGCCGACAGAGTTGCGGCAGCCGCCATGACACCCGAGGCTGGACCGCTCATCACGGTCTTGGCGGCATCTGCGATCGCGAGGTGAGCCGACACGGTTCCGCCGTTGCCATTCATGATCAGCAGGTCGTGCTTGTAGCCCCGCGCGGCCAGATCGGACTGCAGGCGGCGAACGTAGCGATCGAGGATCGGTTGGACGGCCGCATTCACGCTCGCCGTCGTGCCACGTTCGTATTCTCGGTATTCGGACGACAAATCCGAGCCGCAGGTCACATACGCGTTTGGCCACAAACCACGGACGATCTCGCCCGCGCGTCGCTCGTGGGTTGCGTTGGCATAGGCATGCAGGAAATGAACGACGACGGCCTCGCAGCCGGCTGCAAGAAGGCGCCGCGCCACGGCCTCGACCTGCTGCTCGTCGAGTGGTGTCACCACGACGCCGCGCGCATCCACCCGCTCATCCACTTCAAGGCGCAGATCACGCGGGATCAATGGGTCGAAGGTACCCGTCATGCCGTACGGTTTTGGTCGGGTGCGGCGTCCAAGTTCGAGCACGTCACGAAAGCCCCGGGTCGTCATCAAACCGACTTTCGCGATTTTGCGCTCCAGCACCGCGTTGGTCGTTGCGGTCGTGCCGTGGATGATCAAGTCGAGATCGCGGGGGCTGATGCCGGTCGCGGCGATCGCCGCCAGGACGGCCGCCGCGCGATCGTCCGTGGTGGTTGGAATCTTGGCGATGCTGATGCGTGGGCCGTCCACTGTCTCTTCGCAGAGCAGCAAATCGGTGAAGGTGCCGCCGATATCGATGCCGGCGATGCGTCGAGATGAGGTCGTTGTCACGCGTGCGATGCCTCCTGCCACGTCGGCTGAGCGTCTTAGCGCACCCTTGCGGCCCGTGCACGGGCTTCACGGCGTCGCGATTTCCCGCCACAACGCGCGTGTGCAACAGAATCGAACCAGTTGCGATCACGGCTAGCAAAGATATGGACGCACGATGATTCTCGGATGTATCGCCGACGACCTGACGGGCGCCACGGATCTTGCGCTGATGCTCACTCGCGCCGGCATGCGCACCATGCAGGTGATGTCGGTTCCGGATGCGTCGACCAAGCTCGACGGTTATGACGCCGTGGTGGTAGCGCTGAAATCCCGCACCGCGGCTGCAGCCGATGCCGTAGCCATGTCACTCGCCAGCGCGGACGCCCTGCTTGCCCGCGGAGCGCAGCAGTTGTTCTTCAAATATTGCTCGACATTCGATTCAACAGATGAGGGCAACATCGGTCCGGTGGCGGACGCGTTGCTCGATGAACTGAAGTCGGATTTCACCATCGCCTGCCCCGCCTTCCCGGAGAATGGCCGCAGCATCTATCTCGGACATCTCTTCGTTGGCGGCGATCTTCTCTCCGACTCCTCGATGCGCAATCATCCCCTG
>JANOAW010000550.1:0-1787 GCA_031411355.1 Hyphomicrobiaceae bacterium
CCTCATACGAGGAAATGCGAGCGGCCGCCGACGCCGCGGCCCACGTTGACATACCCTATGTCGTGACCGCGAGTTTCCACGCCTCCGCCGGCACGACCGACATGACACCGTCAGCCTTTGTCGCGTTCCTCGCAACCCTCGGCACAGCCCCGCTGGCCATCGGTGCCAATTGTGGGCTCGGCCCCGCCGACGTCGTCTCATCCGTGCGCGACATCAGCGCTGCGGCGCCATATCGGCCAGTCATTGCCAAGGCCAACGCCGGCATCCCGGTCGTGACGGGCGGAAAACCTCGCTACGCCGCCACGCCCCACATGATGGCCGACTACGCAACGCGGTCGGCCGACGCCGGCGCGCGTATCATCGGCGGCTGCTGTGGCACGCGACCGATACATCTGGCGGCGATGCGGCGAGCGCTCGAAATGCTGTGACGACGTCCCGTCGCGCGTTCGCGAATACGCGCGCCCGACCTTTTTGTACCAATCTTGTTCTTGACTCTCCCCTGCGTGTCGCGCAAGTTGTAAGCGGTGAGCGGGGCGTACCATGTATTGTCAAATTACCACTTTGGCGTTTGCCGGGATCGATGCCCGCCCCATTGATGTGCAGGTCCGAGTTTCCGGCGGCAATTTCTTTTTTGCGCTGGTCGGTCTTGCCGACAAAGCGGTCGCCGAAAGCAAGGAGCGCATCCGCAACGCCCTCCACGCCGTCGGCTTGAGCTTGCCCAATCGGCACATCACGGTCAATCTGTCCCCGGCCGATGTGCCCAAGGAGGGCAGCCATTTCGACTTGCCCATTACGCTCGCGTTGATGGTCGCCATGGGTGCCATTCCACCGGACGCCATCGAGGGCTTCGCCGCCATGGGAGAGTTGGCACTCGACGGGTCTATCCGAGCCGTGCCGGGGGTCCTGCCTGCGGCCATCGGTGCCAACGCGCTCGGCAAGGGTTTGATCTGTCCGGCGGCCAATGGCGGCGAGGCTGCGTGGGCGGCGGAGAACATGCGGGTTCTGGCGGCGCCTCATCTCGTGTCGCTGGTCAATCACTTCTCGGGCTTGCAACCGCTGAAGCGCCCGGAACCGACGGTCGATGCAGCAACCAATCCCCTGCTCGATCTACGCGACATCAAAGGCCAGGAAGCCGCCAAACGCGTTCTCGAAATCGCAGCCGCCGGCGGCCACAACATGCTGATGGTCGGCCCGCCCGGTTCGGGCAAGACGATGCTCGCTGCACGGCTACCGTCCATTCTGCCCCCGCTCTCCATCGAAGAGATGCTCGAGGTGTCGATGGTTCACTCGCTCGCCGGTGCATTGGCCGGTGGCAAACTGCAGTCGGCGCGGCCGTTTCGGGCGCCCCACCATTCAGCGAGCATGGCAGCGCTCGTCGGTGGCGGCACCAAGCCGAAGCCGGGCGAGTGTTCGCTCGCCCATCTGGGCGTACTGTTTCTCGACGAACTACCTGAATTCAACGCCAATGCCCTCGACGCCCTGCGCCAACCTCTCGAGGGCGGCGAAACCGTCATCGCGCGCGCCAATCACCGCGTCACCTTTCCTGCCCGCTTCCAATTGGTCGCAGCCATGAACCCGTGCAAATGCGGCGGCGGTTCGGCTGGCATGGCCTGCAAACGCGGACCGCGCTGCGCCATCGACTATCAAGCACGCTTATCTGGCCCGTTTCTCGACCGCATCGACTTGCAGATCGAGGTCCCCGCCGTTTCCGCAGCCGATCTGGTCATGCCGTCCTCGATCGAGGGCAGCACCGAAGTGCGCGGCAGAGTGATCGCGGCGCGCGATCG
>JANOAW010000551.1:0-6297 GCA_031411355.1 Hyphomicrobiaceae bacterium
TTATTCAGTTCACCGCTTCGGCTGTGATATTCGGGTTGATGGCAGCGGCCAATCTACGCGAAGCCTGGAAAAAACTCGACACCGCGACGACGTCGCAACCGCGCATCCTCGTGTCGACGGCGGCCGTCGCCTTGGTCGCCACACTGGTGACATCTGCCGTCGTCGGCATTAAACGCGAGGCGTCCGATTTGAACCGCGGCCTGAGCTTTGCCGCCAACGGCCAGACGGAGCAAGCACTTGCGAGCCTGTCGAGTGCCATCGCGGCGGACCCGAAAAATCCAACCGCGCATCGCGCCCGCGCAGCGCTTTACACCAAGTTGCGTGATCATGCCCGCGCCGTTACGGATTATACAGCGGTAATAGAGAACGTGCCCGGCGACGCGGACGCATATTATCTGCGCGCATCTGCACTCTTGGAACTCAACGACGCAAATCGTGCCATACCGGACTTCACGAAAGTCATCGAACTTCAACCGAAACGCGCGATTGCTTATTATTATCGCGCATCCGCCTTTGCCAAGATTGCGAACCACGCGGGCGCCATCGCCGACCTCACCAAGGCCATCGAACTCGAGCCGACGGATGCCTTCGCCTATTCCAACAGGGCGCGAAGATACGACGCGGTCAACAACGCGACCGCGGCCCTTGCCGACATCAGCAAAGCCATAGAAATAAAACCCGAAATATCTCATTTCTATTATTTTCGTGCGACAGTGTACGCCAAGGCGTCAGACCATGATCGCGCCATAGCAGACTTTACTCAGTCGATTAAACGCGAGCCCAACGACGGATACACGTATCTGGCGCGTGCACGGAGTTTCACCGCCAGGAACGAACGAGAGAGCGCGCTTGCCGATTATAAAACCGTGCTGACGCTGCCAGCGACGACGGATGCTGACCGGCGACTGCAGCAGAGCGCGCGCAGGCTGATTGAACTGCAGTCAAGCGGGCCAGCACCCAAGTAAGGTCGGCGCAGTGTGTATCAGACGCCGGCGAACAGATCGGTATCCGGGTCACTTTTTCCCGCGATCCATCCGGCGACCACGTCAGCCGCGATCATGGCGAAAGTGATGCCGTTGCCGCCGCATCCCAAAATTGCCATGACGCCCGGAAGTTCCGCGAGTTCTTTGAAAACTGGCAACCCTGACGGGCTGGTCGCAAATGCGCCAGCCCAGGCATAGTCGAGTTCGAGATCAGGCTGTTTTAACAGTCGACGGGCTTTGTCGAGCAGGACAGCAGCCTTTGCCGGTATTGCGGCTTCGCGCTCAGCAGGATCGATGATCGCCGCATCTTCGCCGCCGACGAGAATGCGATCGTCTATGGTTGTACGCATGTAGAGGTACGGGTCTGCCGCTTCCCAGATCAGGCACCGCGTCGGCCAGAACGAATTCGCCGGCACCGGCTCAGTCGCGATCGCCCAAGACGATACGATATCGAAGGCGTCGCGCGGCAGCCCGCCAATCACTTCATACCCCGTAGCGAAGACGGCCTTTCGGCACCGAACGTCGTACCCGGATCGTGCGCTCAGCGTCACCGTTTTTCCGTCAGACTGAACCCTCTCGATTTCACAGGGTGCAAAAACCATCGCCCCATGTCGTTGGGCCGCTTGCAACACTCCAGCAGCCGTCGTTGCGGGATTCAACTCGCCTGAGCCTTGCGACAAGATCGCGCCAGCACGATCTATGCCGTACCGCTCTTGCACGTCGGCTTCGCTGAGAAACGTCGACGGAAGTCCAACTTTTCGACGAAGTGCGGCTTCAGCCTGCATCGCATCGGCGCCCATATCGTCACCAACCAGATAAAGCGCGTCACGCGGTTTCCACGCCGCATCGATATCGTGGCGTGCAACAAGAGCTGCGAGATCATCGACGGCCCGCTTCGAGCGCCGATACGCACGGGCTGCATTCGTCTCACCGATCCGCTTCGACAACTCGACGAGCGGCGTATCAATTTCGAACTGAATCATGGCCGTGCTGGCGATCGTCGATCCCATGCCCGGCTGTCTGCGATCAGCGACACACACAGCAATGCCCGCGGCGGCGAGAACCAGGGCGATCAATGATCCGCTGATCCCGCCGCCGACGATGGCGACATCGCAATCGATATTATTTTCGAGCAGCGTCGCAACGACGGGTGCGGCGACTGTTTGCGTCCAGACGGATCGCCCGGCGTGAAGCACCTTGCGGGGTGCGATAAATCCCGTGGATCTTGATGGCACAGGCTCATCTCCGCCCACATCGGTTCACCCTGCTGCCGCGACCGGCAATCAAAAACGCCACGGTAAATAGTACCGTGGCGTCGGATGCAATCACCACAAACGTTGCTGACCGAAGACCACCAGATGGCGATTTTCATCGCGATCCCGTCCGCCGGACGATGCAGCCCACGCGGCGGCGATCAAACCGCACAACGCCACTGCCGCCGCGAGGAATGCCGTCATCACACCGGCTCGGCGCGCCGTCTCAGCCGCATCTCGTGCCTTGGTTTCCAATTCGCGACTTTTGCTGACGACGGTGTTGTACGACTCGTCGATCCGCCGTGCTGCATCTGCTGGCGATAGCCCCGTGCGCGTTGCGATAACGCCCGCGAGATAATCCTTGTCAGCCTGTGCCAGACTGCCATTGGCAAGCGAAACGCCGAAAATACGCACGATCTCCGCCGTCTCACGTTCCGTTGGCGCGGCCGTTGGCCCAGCTGGCGAAGTATTCGCAGCCGTCGGCTGAGACGGCTGAGTTGCGGGCGCGCCGGGCGCTGGCGCTTGCCCCGGACGAAACAACCGATCGACGTTATACGATACGATCTGGCCGATCCCCGATGACGACGCAGCGGCGCTGGTCGCTTGCCCGGCCGCTTCGGCGACACGCGCGGCACCGTCGACCGATTTGGAAGCCACTGCCGTCACCGCAGACCCGAGCAGATACGCGCCGATCAATGTTCCCAACGCCCAGACGAGAAATCCGTGAGCGCCGTCCCTGAAATCCCGATCTTTGGTTGGTACGGCCGCCACCGTACGCATGCGACCGGCCACATAACCGCCGGCGCCGAATGCGGCCACATAGACGAATGCGATCCACAGCGCCGATATCACCGCGAGGACTGTTGCCGATAAGCCGGCATACGGGCGCGCGGAGGTCAGAGATAATCCAACGGCACTGCCAAATCCGATCAGGACGATTGATAACGCCGCAGCAGCGATCGCACCAGCGATGACTGATCGCCAGTCGATACTCGGGTTCGTGACCATAACTTGTTGCTCAATCGACATTGATCACCTCAATCCGATGATGGACAACACGGCCATGACCACAACGATCAAACCGACGAGATATATGACGCCATTCATGACGATCTCCCAAAACGAGTCACGATGAGGTTGGTTTTTCCATTTCCGCGCGAACACATCGAAAAAGTAGTGCAGCGAACGGATGAATTATGCGGCCTGGTCGTGTATCCAAACCGTGTCATCACATGTCGTTGAACGAGTCTGAGGAAATTTGGTTCCGCAAGTCCGTCGGCTGAGCAGGCACCATATGGCCGTCTCTTACACATAGGGTTGACGGCACCACACGTGTCGAAACACAAGGTGCGTGCGCTCGCATGATTTGTACTGACGCGCGTGCGAACCCGGGAGTGGCCGCCAGATGACTTCGACCCAAGTCGCCATCGTCGGTGGCGGGCCCGCCGGACTGCTGCTCGCACGCCTGCTCGATCTCGCCGGCATCGCGTGCGTGGTCCTCGAACGCAAGAGCCGCGATTACGTGCTGTCTCGAATTCGCGCCGGCCTGCTCGAACAGGGTACGGTCGACGTGCTGCGACAGGTCGGCTGCGGCGAGCGCTTGGCGCGTGAATGCATGGTGCACGACGGTTGCGAGCTGACCTTCGGCGGCGAGACACTGCGCATCCCGATCCATCAGTTGACCGGCAAACGCGTGACCATCTACGGCCAGACCGAGGTCACGCGCGACCTGATGGACGCACACGCGGCGGCCGGAACCGCATGTCACTACGAGGCCGAAGTCGTGCGCATCGACGACGCCACCGGCACACGACCCCGTGTCGTCTACAGGCAGGGCGGGCGGGAACACACGCTGACCTGCGATTGGGTTGCCGGATGCGACGGCTATCACGGCATCGCGCGGCAGACGATTCCGCCCGGCGTTTTACGCACATTCGAGCGTGAATATCCGTTCGGCTGGCTCGGTATTCTCGCCGACGTCCCGCCCTGCTCGCACGAGTTGATCTACGCCAACCATCGCGATGGCTTCGCACTTGCAACCATGCGCTCCGCCACGCGCACCCGGGCCTACATTCAAGTGCCGAACGACGCCCGCATCGAGGATTGGCCCGATGATCGCTTCTGGAACGAATACAAGCGTCGACTAGGACCCCAGACGGCGGCGCGCGTGATCACCGGGCTGTCGATCGAGAAGAGCATCGCGCCGCTGCGGTCGTTCGTTGCCGAGCCGATGCGCCACGGCCGTTTGATGCTCGCGGGCGATGCCGCGCACATCGTGCCGCCGACCGGCGCCAAAGGGCTCAATCTTGCCGTCGCTGACGTCCGCCGCATGGCCGAGGCGCTCGACAGTTTTTATGCCAGCGGTTCGACGGTCCTGCTCGACGCGTATTCGGCGGCCAGCCTAGCGCGGGTCTGGAAAGCTGTGCGCTTTTCGTGGTGGTTGACGCGACTTATGCACATGTTTCCCGACATGGACGATTTCGATCGTGCCATTCAGCGCAGCGAATTCGACTATCTCGCGAGCTCGTCGGCGGCCCAGACAGCGCTCGCAGAAAACTACGTCGGCCTGCCCTACGCCTAGTGCCACGCGTTGCCGTGCCGACACGAGTGATCTAAGCCTGTTGTGAAGCCGCCGATCGAAAGGTCCGTCATGCGCCTCAATCCTCCGTCGATCTTCATCTTCGTCGTGTCCGTGCTCATCGCCGCGCTGGCGCTGGTCTCCAAGTTCGGCGCCGTCGGTATCAACGTCCCGCGATACTTACCGCATCAGGAGTATTGGCTGGCGATGATCGCCTATCTCGTGCTCATGGTCGGCGTCATGGCGCGCGGATTGTAACGCCGATCCCACAGGTCATATGAATACTGAGCCGGAGCTCGAAACGATGCCGAAATTCGCGGCCAATCTGTCGTTCTTGTTTCAAGATCTGCCGATGCTCGAGCGTTTTGAAGCCGCAGCCAAGGCCGGTTTCAAAGCTGTCGAGTATCTGTTTCCTTATGAATGGCCCAAAGACGAACTCGCGGCCCAGTTGAGAAAGCACAACCTCACCCAAGCACTATTCAACGTGCCGCCGGGCGATTGGGCCAAAGGTGAACGTGGCCTTGCAGCTCTGCCCGGAAGAGAAGCCGAATTCGAGCGCGCCATCGAAACCGCCCTCGACTACGCCCGCGCTCTGTCCTGCAAAACCATTCATGCCATGCCCGGCCTGCGTCACCACGGGGCCGACCGAAAAACCTACGTCGCCAATTTGCGCAAGGCCGCTCGCATGGCCGAACCGTCCGGCGTCACGGTTATCATCGAACCGATCAACACCCGTGACATTCCAGGCTTCTTTCTCACTACCACTGCCGAAGCTCGTGCGGTCATCCATGAAGTCGGCGCGCCAAACATTGGTCTTCAATTCGACCTCTATCACCGCGCTATACAGGAAGGCGACGTCACCATGGCGATCCGCGAATTCGGGTATTTGGCCAAGCATTATCAAATTGCCAACCCGCCGGACCGAGGCGAGCCGGATATCGGCGAAATGAATTATCGCTATTTGTTCCAAGAAATCGATTCCAGTGGCTTTGTCGGCTGGGTCGGCTGCGAATACAAACCGCGAGGCGACACCATTGCAGGGTTGCGCTGGACAGACACGTGCGGCGTATCACTCGGCTGAGGCGCGCCGAACCCGCCAATCTGACTTACGTCCTACCTTCACCCTCTTATTTGCGCTTTTCCGCGCGTTCCAGATCGTCCAGCAGCTGCAGAAACTGCTCCGGAACCGGCTCAGCCAGGATGTCGCCGTAAACGGCCTTCAACTGTCGTCCAATGAGCATTTGCGCGGACGCATCCAACTTGACGTCGGAATTCATTGCCGCGTCGTCATTGCCGTCAGCGGGAGCATCCACCGGCAACGTTACGCGGTCGTCTTTACCGGCTGCGGCCATCTTGATCTACCTCGTCGCCAATTCACAGCTCAAACTGTCCGCCTCAAACGCGCTCCACGAACTCATGTAAAAACCGAACCTCATATCAGAACCGCACCTCATACCAAAAATGGTCGATCCGACACGGATAT
>JANOAW010000552.1:0-2304 GCA_031411355.1 Hyphomicrobiaceae bacterium
CGCCCGGCTCGACGTGACCACCGGGCAAAGACCAGAGCCCACGCATGGCGCCCTTGCCCCGTTCGATCAACAACACCGACCGGTCGCGAAATATGATGGCGCTGGCCGCAGCCCGTGGCCAGTTCTGCCCGCGGGCCGGCGAGCCAGCTCCGAAATCCGACTGGTGCGCTATCGGTGCTGGTGTCATCAGTGACGTTGCAGAACCGTGATGAGTGCTTTCACACTGCCGTTGTTCTGGCCGATATAGTCTTCAAACAGCTTCTTTAAGAACGGCGACATCCAGAACGTCAGAGCTTGAGCGTCGCGGACCCTGTAACTGCTGCCATATTTGATCACCAGCCAGGACACCTCGTACGACGAACCGTCCTGCAACGTGACCGTGCTGTCGACGGTGATGCCATATTTCGCGCGACGGCTTTCCGGTGCAAACGCCACCCGCGCGACGGGATATTTCGGCGATTCCGTCGCCGCATATCGACCGATGAAGCGCGTCATGCTGGAGATGTATGGCTCTCGATCGACGGCCTCGAGCCGGCTCCGATAGTCGCCGAGCGCATAGAGCCCGATCGCCTGCATGTCGCCGTAGCGTCCGACGGTCACCTGCATTGCTTGCACGGAGCGCGAGCGTTGGGCAGCCATCATGTCTTTGGCGACCCGTTCCATGAATTGGACCGCCGGATCGCTCGATACGGCCTGCGCCGGCGGCGGCGACAAAAACGCGACCATCATGGCAACGATACAACTCACGATCCCGCTGAAGAGCCACGCGCGACGCGAGATCCGGGGATGTCCCATTGATGTCCGACCCATACCGTCATCCCGTCGTTCTCGCAGGCATCGCGTGCTATTGCCGTGCTTCGCCGTGTGCGTCAAAGGCGGCCGGTACGAGCCGCGACGAATACTGTGGCGCGATTGCCGCAAATTGTAGCAGTCCTGCTGTCTCGTGATCTATGGCCGCGTTTTCGGGCGATCGTGTGACTGACCGAGCGAGACGCCGTGCCGAAACGCCTCAAGTTTCTTCCATACCGCGCAACATATTGATGATGCCGGAAAAGTCGCCACCGGCCTGCCCCCACGCCGCATGCAGTGCATAAAGCTGCGCGGCTGCGGCCCCAAGTGGGGTCGATGCACCGGCCGCAGCCGCGGCTTCTTGCGCCAACTTCATGTCTTTCAACATCAAAGCCGTTGCGAAACCCGGCTTGTAGCCGGAATTGGCTGGCGATGTCGGCACTGGCCCTGGAACCGGACAATAGGTCGTCAGCGACCAGCATTGACCCGACGAGGTCGACGCCACGTCGAAGAGGGCCTGATGCGACAAGCCGAGCTTTTCGGCGAGTACGAACGCTTCGGCGACCGCGATCATCGACACGCCGAGGATCATGTTATTGCAGATTTTAGCAGCCTGCCCCGCGCCCGCTTCACCACAATGCACGAGCTTTTTCGATACAGCGCCGAGCACGGGCTTGGCTGTGTCGAAGGCGGCCTTCCCGCCCCCCGCCATAAGCGTCAACGTCGCCGCTTCCGCCCCCCCGACACCGCCCGAAACCGGACAGTCGAGCGACAACATCGCCTTGGCCTCAGCCATCTTGTGAGCCGTGCGCGCGCTCGCCACATCGATTGTCGAACAGTCAACGAACACCGTGCCAGGGGCGGCTGCGGCCAACACCTGTTCGTACACCTCGATCACATGTTTGCCGGCGGGCAGCATCGTGATGACGACGGCAGCATCGGCAACGGCGGCCGCAGCTGATGCGCTTGCTATCGCCCCACGTTTGACGCCAGCCTGAAGATTGTTCGCCATGATGTCGAAACCACGCACCGTGTGGCCGGCTTTGACGAGATTGCCGGCCATGGGCGCACCCATGTTGCCAAGACCGATCAGTGCGACAGTCGTCATGACGAATATCCATTCGGGGTTTGACAGTCGCGACACTCGAACCACGCAAAACATGGCCTGCGCAAGATGTCACCGCGCCAACACCCGGCGCAGAGCGTCACCGGCATCGCCGAGCGGCGCGACTGCGACGTGCGGCAAGTCGAGCCATCGCGCCAGCAGCCGCAGTTCCTCAGCAAGTGCCGGCACAAACGTGTCAGCGGCGATTCCCGGCTCGCAATGCGCAGACACCACTTGAAGCGTGGCGGCGGCTCGATCGGCTTTCAGATCCACACGCCCCGCAACACGATCTCCGAACAGAAACGGCAGCACGTAATAGCCATGCGTTCGCTTGTGCCGTGGCGTGTACAGCTCGATGCGGATATGTGCGCCGAACAGCGCCTCGGCGCGGTCGCGATGCCACACCAGCG
>JANOAW010000553.1:0-13476 GCA_031411355.1 Hyphomicrobiaceae bacterium
CGGCATTCGGCTGGAAGGCAAACCGGTGTTTTCGGTACAGCACCACCCCGAAGCGTCGCCGGGCCCAGAGGACAGCCACTACCTGTTCGCCCGCTTCGCCGAAATGATGCGCCAGGCCAGGAAAGCTTCAGCGACATGATCGCGTTGCAGGTCGTCGCATAGAATTCACGGTGCGCGCGGCACCCGCTCACTCGACAGGCTACGCAGAAACGCGACCAGATCGTTGCGCTCGGCGGGGCTCAACGTCAGCTTTGCCCGCAATTCCGGCGCCAATGATGCGCGCCGGTCGAGACGTTCGGTATAGTGCTCGAGCACGGCATCGAGGGTCATCAGGCTGCCATCGTGCATATATGGGCCTGTCCAATCGATCTCGCGCAGGCTTGGCGTCTTGAAGGCGCGACCAGCGGCGCGCGACCCCGGCAAAGCCGCGGCACCCCGATCGCGCGACCCAAGTCCGATGTCGTGCACGTCGTCGTCGGTAAAGCGCCAGCCGCCGTGGCAAGCGAGACACCGGCCTTTGCCGGCGAATATCCGCAACCCCGCAAGCTCTTCGACCGACAGCGCACGATCGTCGCCGGCGGCCCAGCGATCGAATCGCGTCTCTGGCGAAATCAGCGTGCGTTCGTAGGCAGCGATCGCATTGGCGATGAGATCGGGGCGTTGCACGACGGAGGCACGGTACGTGCGCTCGAATTCCGCGACGTAGCCAGCGTCCTGCGACAGCCACAGTGCCGCCGCCTGCAAGGTGCCGTCCATCTCCCCCTCGCGTTCGACAGCATCCTTGACTTGCCCTTCAAGACTGTCTGCGCGCCCATCCCAGTAAAAGCGCTTCTGCCATCCGACATTCCACAGCGGCGGCGTGTTGCGCGGCAACGCTTGCCCCTTGTCACCACGCGCGCGTGCGCGTCCGTCGGAAAAGGCGCGCTCCGGCTCATGGCACGTCGCGCAACTCATGGTGTGGTCTGATGAGAGTTTGGTCTCGAAAAACAGCCGTTCCCCGAGCGCGACCTCGTTGGCAGAACCAGCGCCGGGAGGTGGTCCGGACGGGCGACGAAAAACCGGCCGCAACGCCGCGACTTGCACGATGTCGAACGGCGTGGCCGTGGTCGCGACCTCGCCGACCGGTGGAACCGGTGCGGTGGCGCTCGCGCGGCGTGACGATTTCGCGCCACCGACTTTTGGCCCGTGATTTGGCCTATAACTTGATCCGTGCCGAACGTGCGACGATCGCGCCGTTTTGCCGGCCTGCCGCAGTGATCGATCGCTCGCTGAATGCCCCGTGGCCTGCCGCAACGACTGATCGCCGGTCTTGCGCGTCCGCCTCTCGAGACCACCGGCGGCGACGTCGACCGAGATCGTCGACAGGCTGCACAGCACTGCGACCACACGTGCAACCCATGTCACGAATCGAACCACGTCCAGCCGGCTTTCGACGAAACCTTTGGACGCTTGCCTATCACGTAGTGCCGTCAAACCGCACCGTCCACGCCGCGAACCATGCCGACAGCGTTAACGCGCCTCAGGAACCACGATACGTTGAATATGCCCACGGCGTGGCGAGCAGAGGCACATGATAATGTCCCTCGGGTTCAGCAATCGCGAAGCGGATCGGCACCACATCGAGAAATGCCGGCTTGGCCGTCGCCATGCCAAGCCCGCGAAAATAGTCACCGACGTGAAACGCCAACTCATAGGTGCCGATACGCAAAGGTACGCCCGCGATCAGCGGCTGATCCGTTCGACCGTCCGCGTTCGTTGTAGCCGTCGTCAACAGCCCGCGCGCACTGGCGCCGATTTCACTCAGCGTGATGGCGACGCCGGCCGCCGGTTTGCCGTGCACAGAATCGAGCACATGCGTCGATAATCGCCCCGTGATTTTCGGCATGCCCGCGCCGTCGACTTTGCCGACCAGGCGAAGCCGGGTGATGTGGCCGATCTCGGCGATGGCGGCCTGCCGTTCGATATCGGACGGACGACTGACCCGTGCCTCGAAATGAGCGAGAATTGAATCACGCGTGTGCCGCCGCACGCAGATCACAAACGGAATATCGTGCCGCTCGCGATAAGCAGCATTGAGGCGCTGAAACCGCTCGAACTCCATATCCGAAAGCCGATCCAACCCGAGCGAGCCTTGTTCGGCCTGACTATCGATCGTGATGTCCGCCCGCTTGACCTTGGACCCGAGTTCAGGATGCGCGCGAATGAACGCCAGCCGGGTTTCCAACTCCGCCAGTTCGATGCACCACATCATCGCATCATGCAGCGCCGCGACGCTCAAAAAGGGTCGCTCGCGCACGACCTGTTCAGCGACCCACGGTGCATGTTCGAAAACGTCGGCCAGCGCTGCGACGAAGTCGCTGGCCGGCATCGCGTTCAAAGCCTCGAGCGTGATCATCAGCCGCTCGTCCCCTTGCGGATCGGTTCGACGTATTTGAGATCCATGTCCCAGGGGAAATAGATCCATGTGTCCTGCGACACCTCGGTGATGAAGGTATGTATCAGCGGCGCCCCCTTCGGCTTGGCATAAACGGCCGCGTAGTGGGCATTCGGCATCACTTCGCGCACCATGCGGACGGTTGCCCCCGTGTCGGTCAGATCGTCGATGACGAGTATGCCGCGACCTTTGCCGTCGCCGATTGCCTGAATAGCCGGTGCAATCGGCTTCAAGACCTGCAGATCGCCTTGGCTTTTATAATCGTGATAACTGGCGATGCAGACGCTTTCGATCATGCGCGTGCCGAGTTCCCGCGCGACGATCGCAGCCGGCACCAAGCCTCCGCGTGTGATGCAAACGATGGCTTCGAACGGTTTTCCGTCAGGCCCCTTGTCGGCGAGCCGCCACGCCAGCGCGCGACAATCGCGATGAAATTGGTCCCACGACACGGGAAAGGCTTTGGGATTCGACATGGGACGTCTCGCTCACGGATCTCGATTGCGGCTGACTATCCCGCCCGGCGCATCGACGCAACGTGACGAGCTCACGTGACGCCCAAACGACCGGCAGATGGACCCAACGTCCAACACGGCGTATCAAAACGTTGCAAAACCCAACCGACGTCGCAACGGCACGCCTCATGACCACCGCAACCATGACGTTCGAAACCTTGACCTATGAGACGCGCGCGGCCGGCGTCGGCATCGTGACCATGAATCGACCCGACGCATTGAACGCGATGAACACGCAGATGATGCTCGATCTGCGCGACTGTTTCATGCGCTTTTATGTCGAACCGGATTTGGCCCGCTGCCTTGTTTTCACAGGCGCGGGGGAGCGCGGCTTCTGCTCGGGCGCGGACTTGAAAGAGCGCAAAGGCATGTCGGACGCCGCCTGGCGCGCGCAACATGCTGTCATCGAGCAGGCCATCCGCGCCATCATGGATTGCCCCGTGCCGATCATTGCCGCGGTCAATGGCGCGGCCTTTGCCGGTGGACTCGAATTGGCGCTGGCGTGTGACTTCATCTACGCAGCCGAGCATGCACGCTTTGCTCTGACCGAAGTGACGCTCGGTATCATGCCGGGCGCCGCCGGCACCCAGAATTTGCCCCGCGCGATCGGCACGCGTCGGGCCAAGGAACTCGTGCTCACCGGAACGGCATTCACGGCGGCTGACGCCATGACCTGGGGACTGGTCAACGCCGTCGTCCCAAAGCCCGACCTCATGACGACCGTTGTCACGGTCGCGGAGCGGATCGCGGCCAATGCTCCAGTCTCGGTCCGGCAGGCGAAAAAATCCATGGATCGGTCGCAGGATCTCGGTCGCAGCGATGGCTACGCCTTCGAACTGGAAGCCTATAACCGCACCATCGTCACAGAAGACCGCCAGGAGGGCATCTCAGCCTTCAACGAGAGGCGCAAACCCGTCTACAAGGGCCGCTGAGACACGCCCCCTGTCATCGTTCGTTCCGGCTCGCCAATCGGTCGCCTTGACGAGGGGGATAGGCGGCTCTACGGCCAGCCCAACCCTTTACCGGAACGCGTGATTTTTTCGCGCGACCGAAACGTCAGGCGCCCGATGCAGCAGGATCCGGATTCACAGCGCAACATGATCCTTGCGATCGTGCTGTCGCTCGGCGTACTGGCGGTCTGGCAGTTTTTCATCGCCGGCCCGCAGCAGGAGCGCGAACGCGTCCGCCAAGTGGCCGAACGGCAGCTCAAAGAGGCGACCAAGCCGACCGGACCGTCAGGCCAAGTCGGTGGCCCCCAGGTCGGTGGTGCATCGCCGCAATCGGGTGCCCCGGCCGCTATCGCCGTGACGTCGGGGACCCGCGAACAATCCATCAAGGACGGCCCACGTCTGCAGATCGAAACGCCGAGCCTGCTGGGATCGATCAACCTGCGCGGCGCCTTGGTCGACGACCTCACGCTCCTGAAATATCGCGAGACGGTGAAACCCGGCAGCGCCTATGTGCACTATATGTCGCCGACCTCGGCCCCTGAGCCCTACTTCGCCGAGTTCGGTTGGCTCGTCCTGTCCGGCAGCACGGTCGCCGTCCCGACCGCCGAAACCGTTTGGACCGCGCCGGCCGGAGCCAAGTTGACGCCATCGACACCGGTCTCCCTCACTCACGACAACGGCCAGGGCCTGCTCTTCAAGCGCGCCATCTCAATCGACACCGACTACATGTTCACGATCCGCGACGAGGTCGAAAACAAGTCCGGCAAAGAGGTGACGTTGGTTCCCTACGGCCGCATCTACCGTTTCGGCACGCCCAAGGTCGAAGGCTGGATGATCCTGCACGAAGGCCCGATCGCGCGTATCGGCGACGAGAAACTCGACGAGATCGCCTATACCGATCTGACCAAAGACGCCGAAAAGGCCGCCAAAGCCAACAAGCCGGCCGAAGCCAAGAAGCTCTATAAGTCGCCACGCGGCGGCTGGATCGGCTTCACCGATAAATATTGGTCGGCGGTGCTCATTCCCGATCAGACCAAAGCCTTCGATGCCCAATTCGAAGTCCTCGGCAAGTCACCGACCAACCTCAAGGACATCTATTGGTCCAACTTCCAGCTCGCGCCGCAGACAGTCGCGGCTGGCCAGACGGGCGTCAATGAATCGCGCCTGTTTGCCGGCGCCAAACAACCTGCCATCGTCGACAACTACCGCGATACGCTCGGCATCACGCGTTTCGACCAGATGATCGACTGGGGCTATTTCCACTTCATCACCAAACCGCTCTTCAAGGTCATTCACTGGCTGTATGGCCTGCTCGGCAACTTCGGCTTCGCAGTCCTCGCCATCACGGTGATCGTCAAAGGCCTCTTCTTCCCGCTCCAGAACAAGAGCTACGAGTCGATGGCCAAGATGAAGAAACTCCAGCCCGAACTCGAAAAGCTGCGCAAGGAGTCGGGCGACGATCGCATGAAACAGCAGCAGGCGATGATGGAGCTGTACAAGAAGGAAAAGATCAATCCCGCGGCCGGCTGCTTGCCGGTGCTGTTGCAGTTCCCGGTCTTTTTCGCGCTCTACAAAGTCATCTTCATTTCAATCGACATGCGCCATGCGCCGTTTATCGGCTGGATCAAGGACCTGTCTGCGCCCGACCCGACCTCTCTGTTCAACCTGTTCGGCCTGCTGCCGTTCGGGGTGCCTGAATTCCTGATGGTCGGCATCTGGCCGCTGATCATGGGCGCGACCATGTGGATGCAGTTCCAGCTGAACCCACCGCAACCCGATCCGACCCAGCAGATGATCTTCAACTGGATGCCGGTTATGTTGACGTTCATGATGTCGACCATGCCGGCCGGCCTGATCATCTACTGGTCGTGGTCGAACATCATCTCGTTTGCGCAGCAGTATTACATCACCAAAAAGAACGGCGCCGAGATCCACATCTGGCGCAATCTCAAACGCATGTTCGGCCGCGACACCAAAACCACCTGACCGATCGAACCACCGTTCGGCCATGACGATCGGCTGCATGCCGATCGTCTAGCCATTTCCCGCTGCGGCATGCTTTGATCGGCAGGCTTTGCACCTCGGGAAACAACCGGCATGACCCGTCGCTCGACCCTCTTGGCTGCCATGATCGTCGCATCGGTATTGCCGATGCAGACCGCCGCGGCCCAGTCTTCCAAAGTCCAGACCCTCAAAGTCGTGATGCACTCCGACTTGAAAATCCTCGATCCCATCTGGTCAGGCGCCTACATCGTGCGCCAGCACGGCTATCTCGTCTACGACACCCTGTTCGCCATCGACCAGACGTTCACGCCGAAACCACAAATGGCCGACGGCTACACAGTGTCAGCCGACAAGCTGACGTACACCATCACGTTGCGCGACGGTCTGACCTGGCATGACGGCACCCCGGTGACATCCGAAGACTGCATCACCTCACTCAAGCGATGGGCGGCGCGCGACAGCATGGGCCAGAAGCTCGCGCAATCGACCGCGGCGTGGCAGGTGATCGACGCAAAAACCTTCGCCATTGTCTTGAAAGAACCCTTCGGCGCCGTCATCGAAAGCATCGCCAAGCCGAGCGTCGTCGTGCCCTTCATGATGCCGAAACGAATTGCCGAGACCGACCCTTTCAAGCAAATCGACGACGTCACCGGCTCCGGCCCGTTTCTCTTCAAGCGCGACGAATGGAAACCCGGCGACAAGGTCGTCTACGTTAGAAATCCGGATTACAAGCCGCGCGCCGAGGCGGCCTCCTGGCTCGCCGGCGGTAAAGTCGCCAAGGTCGACCGCATCGAATGGCATTATATGCCCGATCCGCAAACGTCGGTGAATGCGTTGATCAACGGCGAGATCGATCTGATCGAGAATGTCTCCCACGATCTGCTGCCGATCCTGGTAAGCAATCGCGATATCGTGGTCACCCGTCAGCCCGTGATCAATCAATATCAGTTCCGAATGAACTGGACCCAGCCGCCGTTTGACAAAGTCGAGTTGCGCCGCGCCGCCATGATTGCCTTGAACCAAGCCGATATGCTGGCGGCCGGCATCGGCGACAAAGACTATTTCCGCACCTGCAAAGCGCTTTTCACCTGCGGCGGGCCATACGAATCGCTCGTCGGCACGGACGGCTTGATGCAGGGCGACACGGCGCGGGCCGCAGCTATGGTCAAAGCCGCCGGCTACGATGGCGCGACGGTGGTACTTCTTGAGCCGACCGACCTGCCAGTGCTGAAAAATCTCGGCGCCGTCATGAAGGTGCAATTGGAAAAGGCCGGCTTCAAAGTCGATCTGCAGGTCTCTGACTGGCAGACCATGGCGACGCGCCTCGGCGCCAAGCGCGGTCCCGTGACCGACGGCGGCTGGAGCGCCTTCACGACCAGCTGGCAACAACTCGACATCACCAACCCGATGCTGAATCCATACCTGGCGTCCAACTGTGACAAAGCGCGCGTTGGCTGGCCGTGCGATACCGAAATGGAGGCCATCCGGGATCGCTTCACCCGCGAATCAGATCCGCAGAAACGCAGTTTGATCGCCGAAGACGCGCAACGTCACGCCTGGCAGATCGTCACCCACGTCCCAGCCGGCGAATGGTACGGCGCGTCGGCCCGCCGCAAAGGCGTCCGCTTCGCCGAGCCGCTGGCCCCGTTTCTGGTTTTCTGGGGCCTCGAAAAACGCTGACGCAAGCGCATAAATCCCCGTCATCCCGGCGCAGGCCGGGACCCACGACGACAGCGAACATGGCAATACCTCCCGCATCGCCCAGCACAGACGCAGAAAGGGCCGCTTGCGCGACCCTTTCCGTTCAGCTTTGAAACCCAGTGTGGGATCAGAACTTGATGCGTGCACCAGCGGCGACGACATCGATGTCCTGCAGCGACACCGACGAGTCCTTCAGCGAAGCGCTGAAGTTGCGGTAGCCGATGTAGAGTTCCATGGCAGCCGAGTCGATGTTCTGCACGGCGCCGATACCCCAGAAGCGCATGCTATCGCCTGAGATGCCGTTCAACTGGCCGGTTGCGACGGCCGCAGTGTTGTTGAGCGTGTTCATGCGCGCCCAGTCGTTGAACTGGCCGAATTCACCATACAGGTTGGTGTTGCCCACGCCGAAGAAGTTGCGCGAGATACCGCCCTGGATGTGCCAGTTGTTGGCGCGAGCTTCAGCGCCGAGATTACCGGTGTCGGTCGCGACAGGCGGAAGTCCAGCCAGAGCGATCGGCGACTTGGAAGATGCCCACTGGTACGTACCCTGGACGAACAGGCCGGTCGGCACATGGAACAACGAACCAGCGATGCCCCACAAGGCGAAGTCGGCGTTGCTGTGCACAGCGCGCGGCGTATCCGACGGCGTGACGCCGAAGTTAGCGCCAGCGTCGCCTTCGTTGGCATTTGAACGCTCGTAGCCGAGGCTGCCGGCAACGCGCAGACCGTTGAACTCGTTGGCGTAGCGCAGATCGGCGCCCCACACCGTACCGATGTTCGTCGGCGAAGCATCGATCGTGTTCCGCTCGGTCTTGATCGCTTCAGCGATGGTCGCCGAGAACGAGAAGCCATGCAGGGTCGGGCTCGAGTACTTCATGCCTTCTTGGCGTGTCGTCGGATGGGCGCAGCCCGTCGAGAACGCACCGATGGTGGCAAGCGAGGTGCTCAGGAGAGCGCCATTCGACTGACGGAATGCGAGGCTGGTTCCGATGCAACCTTCTTGCGAAGCTGCGATAACGTTGATGCCACCGAGATCGATCACGCCGGTTGCGCCCGAGGTCGTCAGACGGCCAACGGTCAGACGACCGAGACGGCTGCTTTCGATCCACCAGTTTGCGTCACGAACGCGCAGGCCGTGGTCGGCGTTGCGGCTGTCGAGATCTTTCGATCCGCCTTCTTCGTTCAGCTGTGCGGCCGAAACCGTACGAGCCTTATCCGAGATGTCCATCACGATGCTGAAGCCAGCTTTCCATTCGCTGTTGATCGTGGCGTTGCCGGAAAAGCCGATGCGGGTCGACGAGTTGGTGTTGTCGAGACCGAAGTAGGTGTTCGAGCGGCCGCCGTCGTTCCAGTACATCAGCGAACGGTTGACCTGACCCGAGATGGTCAGCGAAACCTTACGGTTGCCCTTGCGAGCGGTCGTGGCTTCGAGTTCTGCGACGCGCTCTTCGAGATCAGCGCAGCAGTTGCCACCGAGGTCGGCAGCGAAGGCGTTCGTGCTCAAAACGAGGCCAGCGGCAATCGTCAGAGCGAGCGAGCTAGTGGACTTCATCAATCCCCCGATCATGTGTGTCTCTCCGTTGGGGTTTTATTGGGTGTTGCGGCAGAAAGCGGTTCACGCGCAGCCCGGCTGCTGCATCCATGTCCACGTCGAGGAGAGCGCACGCGCGTGTGCACAATCGCCTTGAAGCGGACGCGGGAAACTGACGCTACGGAGACGCTACAGGGTGCGGCTTAATCGGAGCCGGGCAACTTTCTGCCTGCCGATCCTCCCGGGCGGGTACACCACCTTCGGGAGAAGAAGCGGAGATCCGAGATTTTCGAATCTCTGCCGCACTGAACTGATGTTCGTTTAGCCAAGAGTCGGCCGCGGCGCAAAGTGAGATGTCGACTTTTACATCCAATCCGCGCTCGATGTGTCGCTTTTGCAACGAGCGGCATTTCGGACTCACCGGTGTCGCGTCCCGTCTGCGGAGGTCGTCTCGCGGGTTTTCATGGCTGCATCCACGACTGGCACCAGTCCTGCAGCACCGGTTGGGCAACGTCTCTCGATCGGGCAGGTCACGACATGTTTGAACGCAACCGTGTGGACAATGTCGAGCAAGGCTACGTGTCGGTCGAGCTGATGCTCGACGGCGGCCGCATGCTGGTCGGCAAGGTGATCATGCCCGCGGGCCGTAACGTCGTCGATTTCCTCAATGCGGCCGCCACGTTCGTCGAATTCGAACCCTATGATGGCGACAAGGCCTATCTCGCCAAATCCAGCATTCGTTCGGTGCGCATTCTGCAGGTGCCGAAAGGCGTCAATCTCGCCCAGCGCCTGCGCGATCTCGACGGCTTCGATCCGTGGCAGATCCTAGATCTTGCGCGCGGCACATCGTGGGAAGAGACGCGCAGCGCCTACCATCGCCTGGCCAAGATCTATCATCCCGACCGTTACGCCAGCGCCGAGCTGCCGGACGAAGTGAAGACGTACCTGTCGGGCATGGCGCGCCGCGTCAACGCCGCATACTCAGCCCTCGAAGCGTCCCACGCCCAGAAACGTCAGTATGCTGGCCTCAAGCAAGAGCCGATCTACACGACCGGCGCCCGCTGATAAATTGGCAGCAAATCCAAGCTTTCGCACACCGTTATTTCAAGCGCGCCCGCTCGACCTGCACCAGATCACACAAGACATCGGCCATGGCTGAAAAATCCTGACTGCCAAAGCCGCGCGCGCGCGCCGTCGAAAATGCTTCGCGCGCGGTCGCAGCAATCGGCATGGGCAGACGGGCAGCATTTGCTGCCTCGACGATCAGCGACAGATCCTTATGCGCGAGATCGATCGTGAAGCCGGGTGACGTATCCCCGGCCAGCACCTTGTTCGGAAAATTGATCTTCAATTGCCCGTTGGTCGCGGTCGTGCCGTGGATCACGTCGAGCGTTTTCGCGAGGTCGAGACCGAATCGCTGCGACAGCGCCAGCGCTTCCGCATTGAGTTGCGTCAGTGTGATCGCGAGATAGTTGTTGACCAGCTTCGTGCGCGTCCCCGATCCGCCCGGTCCGCAATGATGGATCGTCGAGCCCATCGCCGCGAGCAACGGCTTGATCGCCTCGAAATCGGCCGTCTCGCAACCGACCATGAACAGACTTTCGCCCCGCGCCGCGTGCCACGCGAGCCGACCGATCGGCGCGTCAACGGCCCTGAAGCCGCGCCGCTTCGCCTCGGCATGCAATTTGTCCGTTGTCGCCGGATCGACGGTCGATAGATCGACGACGAGTGTCCCGGGCTTGGCGTGGTCGAAAATTCCGCCTGTTGCCATGACGATCTGGTCCACCTCGCGCCCGGTGGGCAGTACGGTGACGACGACGGGGCACGACGCGGCGAGATCGGCGATACTCTTTGCGCCGGTCGCGCCGAGGCGGACCAGCTCGGCGACCGGCTCCGGCCTGATGTCGTGCACCATCAGCTTGAAGCCCTTTTGCACGCAATTGGCGGCCATGCCGCGCCCCATGGCGCCAAGACCGATGAAGCCGATGCTTTGCGACGTGATGGTCATGAGACGAGCTCCGCAATGAGTTGGACGGTCAGGCCAATGACCGAGTGGCGCCCATGACGCAACCCACGCAGAAGTTGAAAAAACGGGCCATGCGACAGGAAATACATCCGTAATCGTCACAAAACGCGTGCATCCTATGCCCGAATCACTCACCGCACGTCGATGCGAACCACGACCCCGCCGCTGGGACTGAGTGCTTGGGAAACGCGACGCCGCAATCGGCGCCGGCGCGTGACGCATCATGCGATCTTGGCGACGGGTCTGCTTGGGCTGGCAATTTACGTCACCCCGCCGGCCTACAATCCGTTGGTCTGGGCCGGTATCCTCATCGTTCCGGCGGCCATTGAGGATGTCCCGATAGCGCAGATGAACCTGGCTATCGAAGTTCGCACCGCGGATTTGCCGAAACGTCGGCCATCACTCAGCGCCGCCCGCACGGCCGATCAGATCGAAGCGGCGCATGTCGTCGCCGTCGTGACGACATACAAAGAGACGCCGACAACGGAACTTCTGGTGTCGAGCGACACGTCCGACATCGTCGTGTCCGGTACCGGCGAGCCGATGCACGCCGTCTCGACCTCGCTCAGTGATCCACAGCCGCCGACTGTGGTGCGGAAAACCGCGGCGGTTCCCAAGCCCGCGTTGATCCAACTCGACGAAGACATGACAATGTTCAGGAAGCGCGCCTTCGACCGCGAGCGCTAACGGTCACCAACCAAGCGCGGCGCCGTCGCTGCGCGGGTCCGTTGCCGCTTCGAACGTGCCGTCCTGAGATCGAACGATTGCCCCTGCATGTCCCATACTGACCGAGAAATCGGCCAGCACTTCGACGTTGTGGCCGAGTTTCCGCATCGCCTCGATCACGCGTGGCTCGAACCGACCTTCGAGTTTCAGTGACGTGGTCTCCTCTCCCCACATCTTGCCGAGTAACCAGCGCGGCCGCGTAATCGCCTCCTGCAAGGGAACGCCGAACATCGCGTAGCGTGTAAATATCGCCGACTGCGTCTGCGGTTGCCCCTCGCCGCCCATCGTTCCGTACACCATCGTTCGACCGTCGCTCAGCATCGCGAGCGCGGGGTTGAGGGTGTGAAACGGTTTGCGGCCCGGCGCCAGTTGCCGCGTCCCCGGTGTATCGAGCAGGAATGCGGCACCGCGATTCTGCCACACGATCCCGGTCTCGGGCAGCACGCAGCCCGAGCCATACTCGAAGTAAATGCTCTGGATGAAACTGACCGCGACCCCCGCTTTATCGATGGCACCGAGCCAGACGGTGTCGCCTTTGTCGATCGGCGCGGGCCAGGCCACCGCACGTTTGGCATCGATCCGACCCGCGCGTTGATCGAGATCGGCCGGCTCGAGAAACGTCGCCGGGTCGGCGCTCATGCTGCCGGGATCACCAATGATCCGATCTCGCACAAGGAACGCCTGCTTGGTCGCCTCGATGATCGCATGCAGATACGCGGCATCGTCGACCCGCGTCACGCCGAGACGATCGAACAGCGCCAGGATCATCAGCGACGCGAGCCCCTGCGTCGGCGGCGGAAAATTGAATGATCGCCCAGCACGCAGGTCCACAGACAACGGCTTGCGCCGCCGCACCTTGTGGCGCGCCAGATCGTCGGCACCGACCGGCGCTCCGATGCGCGCCAGATCGGCCGCGATCGCTTTACCGATCTTGCCGGTATAAAAATCGTCGGTGCCTTTTTTTCCGAGCCGCTTCAGCGTCGCCCCGAGCGCCGGCAACGTCATCACGTGACCTTCGGGCGGCGACGCTCCGTCAACCAGGAACTGTTCCGCAAACCCTGGCACAGCCTCGAGTTCGCGGCATTTCGCGGCCGTCAATACGGCTTGGCTCTTGGTCACGGCGAAGCCAGTCTCGGCATGCCAGACGGCATCCTCGACGAGCCGCGACAACGGCAATTCGCCTCCGATTTTTTCTGACACCCGCAGCGCTTCGCCCCATCCGGAAATGGTGCCGGCGACGGTGTTCGCGGCCATGGGCCCCCGCCAAGGTATCGCCGCGAGGCCGTCCTTGGCATAGCGCGCAGGCGTCGCCGCGGCGGCCGCGCCACCACAGGCGTCGATCGCGATCGGAGCTTTGCCGGGAACGGCGATGATCCAGAACCCGTCGCCACCGATCGACGTCATGTGCGGGTACACGACCGGCAATGCGGCGGCCATCGCGAGGGCGGCTTCGATGGCATTGCCGCCCTCACGCAACACGGCGAGCCCAGCCGAGCTCGCAAGATGATGCGGCGACGTCACCATGCCGCGGCGACTGCGAGGGGTGTGGAGCATTTCGCGACCTGGAGCGTGAGCAAAGACGCACGCCTGAT
>JANOAW010000554.1:0-4906 GCA_031411355.1 Hyphomicrobiaceae bacterium
GCAGGCGACGGCTTCACCGCCGTGACTGATCAGAACCACGACCGAGCTGCCAAGACGCAGCCGATCGGCGTATTGCTCCAGGCAGTTGTCGAGTGCGGCTGCCGAGCGCACATACTCGTCGGCTGTCCGCAGCGTGTGAAATTGATACCCCTGCACTTCAGCGTCCGGTACCCACGGCATCAATCGGCCCGTACCCAGCCATTCGGCCAAAGCGATGCGATGCATCCAGGCGACGAATTCGTCCATTACGCGCTTGATGCCGCAGTCGGGCGACCAGGGGCGTCGAATAAGTGAATGGCCGACTTCGCAGGGATGATGGCCCATCCACACCCACGCGTGGAGCAGTTGGCGGCGGGTGTCGCTGAGCGTGCCGGTGAGCGCGATGCCGTGGCGGGCGACCCACAGGGCGTAGCTTCGGCCGCCTGCTATCTGCGCCTCGATGACAGCCCGCATCCACAGGTTTGCCTGCGAGGGGTCGGGCGGCACGAGGTTGGCCATGCGACGGGAAAAATCCTGGTCCATTTCGAAGCGGGGTAACGGATCGCACAGCGCGCTCGCCGGGACTTTGCGCAACCAGCGCGGCAGGCCGTAAAGGCAGGCGGCGATATCCAACGCCACGCCGCGTTCCAACGCATCGATGGTGAGGGCTCGACTGGTCGGGTCACCAAATCCAGAGGCGAGCGCGAACAGCAGTGCGGGATGGCTTTCTGCGAGGTCGGCAATGGCGGCACTGGGCCGTGCCAGATCTGCGATCTGACGTCGCCAGCGCGGCTGGTAGAGGGTGACGCGCGCTTGAAGGCGGCTCTCAAGCGGGCACTCGCCGAGCGACGGAACAGCATTGGGACGCGTCACGCGCATGGAGGCGCTCTCGCAAAACGACCCCCTGCTTTCATCGATCGGTCACTTACTCCCGTCAGCGACACGATCCGCCCGACACACGCGTACAAGGTTAAAAACGATCGTGGCAATACCACGGCGGATGCACGCGGCGCACACCGCTCATGCACCTTCGTCATGTTGTCGGATCAGTGGAGCGGCGAGCCCGGCAACGGAACCGTGAGGGTCGTGCGCATCGACTGGAGCCAGGTGGCCGAGCCTTTGGGGGGCCAAATGCCTTTTTTGACACAGCTGGCGCGCGTCTCAGCTCGCACAGCCGCATCGGCGTACGGCCAAACGTGCAGATAGCGCGGCGTACCATCCAACGCGTACATGGCGACGAGTAGCGGCGAAACAGCGACCCGGGCCGGAATCCACGATTCCCAGAGATCGACGATGGCGGCGACGCCACCGGATTTGAGCGTGTAGGCACGAAATTCGTAGATGCCGCCGAAGGCTCCTGGTGAGATCGGCTGCAGGTACGGAAACGGCGCGTATGTTTCCATCGACAATCCGGTCAGATGCGAACCGGCATTGAAGGGCGACGGCGACATCCGCGCACGTTGCCGCTCGAGGGTCAGTGCGGCGGGCGTTTCTAAACTGCGCAGCAAATACATCTGGTTCAGCTGGCCGACGTCACTCTGGAACATGCCGAGCAAACGACCGGATTCGGCGGCTGAGGCCCAGGCCGCCACACCTTTGGCGACGTCCGCGGCGACGCTCGCGTGAACGTCCAACAGGGAAAGTTCATAGAGCATCGGCTTGCCTCGATCGACGGTGAGGCTCCTACACTAAGCAAAACTCAGGAGACGGGCAAATCCATTGAAGGGACTCAGTCGTCGGGCCCGCATCGCAGACGCGTTATACATCAAGCGCGACATTGTTTGCGTTGAGCTTCGCGACCAAGTTCTTTGGAAACTTCGTCCGCCAGCATGAGACCGCGATTGCGAATTTGCGGTTGGATCGTCATCGCCTGGGGGCTGCGCAAGACACCGGGTGCCGCCGCCGCCTCCCGACGGCCGATGGCGAGTTCGTCGCAGGTCATGCGTTGTTTTTCGGTTTTGAAGGCGAACATTCGGACGCCGGTCGCATAGCTGTTGATCGAGGCTGGTTGACGCACCCACGTGCGGCCTGGATCCGTCTGCAGTTGGCGCAGCGCCGTCTGGCGCTGAGAAATACAGCCCGGACTGTCGTCGATGCAGCCGAAATTCTGTTGTGCCTGCGGTTCGGGCTTGGAAATCTCGGCCGAGCAGCCGGCTAAGCTTGCGCTTGTGACAAGGAGCACAAATCCTACGCGCGCGCGCTGTGATGACACGCGGGTTCTGTAGTTCGACGACGGAACCCGCATGACTTCCCTCTTGAGACGCATCGCCCCAGCCGCTAGACGCAAGCCGTGGCGCCGGTATGGCCGTCCGCGCCCGGATCGAATGCTGACGTCTTCGTCGCACGCGGCCAAGGCACGAGACCCGATAACACGGCGTTGTGAACTGAATTCGAGCCGATGGCGACCACGGCCAGGCAGACGACACGAACCTCTGATCGCAGCTTACGGGAGTTTCACCCATGGCCTACGCCATCCGCATTCAGTCCCACGGCGGGCCTGACGTGATGAAATATGAAGAGATCCAGGTCGGTACTCCCGGCCAAGGTCACGTAAAGATCAAACAGCATGCAATTGGTGTAAATTACATTGATACGTATCACCGGTCGGGACTCTATCCACAGCAGATGCCGTTCATTCCCGGCAGCGAAGGCGCCGGCGACGTGATCGAGGTCGGTCCGGGAGTTAGCGATCTCAAGATCGGCGATCGCGTCGCCTATGCTGGCGGCGGGGGCGGGTATGCGACCGAACGCTTGTTCGCGGCGGATCGGTTGGTCAAGATCCCCGACGGTATCGACTACAAGACGGCCGCCGCGATGATGCTGCAAGGCATGACGGTTCGATATTTGATTAAAAAGACTTACAAAGTGGGGCCCGGATCGACGTTGCTGTGGCATGCGGCCGCCGGCGGTGTCGGCCTCATTGCCTGCCAGTGGGTCAAGGCGCTCGGCGGCACGCTGATCGGAACCGCCGGTGGCGCCGATAAATGCAAGCTCGCACTCGACAACGGCGCGGCGCACTGCATCGACTACTCGAAAGAGGATTTCGTCGCTCGGGTCGCTGAAATCACACACGGCGCCAAGTGCGACGTGGTCTATGATTCGATCGGCAAGGACACATTCCCTAAATCGCTCGACTGCCTCAAGCCGTTGGGCTTGTTCGTGTCGTTCGGCAATGCGTCGGGCGCCATCGAGGCGTTCAATGCCGGCATTCTCGCCGCCAAGGGCTCTCTGTATATGACGCGCCCGACCCTCAACACGTATACGGCCACGCGCGCCGAGCTGGTCGAAACGGCCAACGACCTGTTCGACGCGGTCAAGAGCGGCAAAGTCAAGATTGCCGTCAACCACACCTACCCGTTGAAGGACGCCGTGCAGTGCCACCGCGATCTGGAAGGCCGCAAGACCACCGGGTCGATCGTGCTGACAGCGTGACGCCGACTGTGTCCGTCATCGACAGGTGTCGATGGCGGACGCGGGCCAGGTTCAGCGTTGGAGCGCGCACCGATTGTCACGGCCGATCGCGGCTGACTCTCCCGACGAGGTTACATGACCGATCATTTTCACGCTGCGTGGGCGTTTCGACATTTCATCGTGGCATCAATCAACGGCGAGTTGAAGGGGCGATTTGCCCGATCCGCCATCGGGGGCGCGTGGCATATCCTCAATCCGCTGGCGCAATCTGCGATTTTCGCTTTGGTGCTGGCTGAAGTGCTGGGCGCTAAGTTGGCCGGCTCGACGAGCAAAGCTGCGTACCCGATCTATCTGATGGCCGGCATGGCCGCCTGGGGGTTATTCAGCGAGATCGTCAATCGCTGCCTGAGCGTCTTTATCGAATATGGGCCGACGTTGAAAAAGATCGCGTTTCCGCGCATCTGCCTGCCGATCATCGTTGTCGGTGGGGCACTGCTCAACCATGTGCTGCTCTTGGGGGCGATTTTGATCGTCGGTATCATGCTCGGCCACACTCCCGGTTCGGCGTGGTTCGTCATTCCCCTCGGAATTGCCCTTATCTCGCTTATTGCGCTCGGGCTCGGCCTGCTCTTGGGTGTATTCAATGTCTTTTCACGCGACGTTGGCCAGGTCATGGGCGTCGTGATGCAGATCTGGTTCTGGCTGACGCCGATCGTCTATACGCTCGATGTCGTGCCAGAAGCCTCTCGCTGGTTGTTCGATCTCAATCCCATAGTGCCTCTGATCCGGCTGTATCAGAACGCGATGCTGCATAACGTGGCGCCAGCTGCCGCGAGCCTGGTCGTGCCGATCGTTTTTGCGCTGATGCTATTGGCTGTGGCATTCACGATTTTTCGGCGCGCCAGCTCCGAACTGGTCGACGCTTTGTGATACCTGCAGGCGATCGCCGGTGATTAATCTGGGCTGGTGATCGCCGCGTTTCTGGAGTTATCTGATGATGAATCCGCTTCTCTCGGTCAGCGGCGTCGGCAAGTCCTACAAGAGCTATACGTCCAATTTCCATCGTTACGCAAATTGGTTCGGCGCCGACCGTACGCCTGAGAGCGAACATTGGGCCGTGCGAGACGTGTCGTTCGACGTCGTGCCCGGCCAATCGTTGGCGTTGATCGGCAGCAATGGCGCTGGCAAGAGTACCTTGTTGAAATTGATAACCGGCACCGTCGTGCCGACGACCGGCAGCGTCGTGCGCAACGGTCGGGTGAGCGCGATCCTGGAACTCGGCCTCGGGTTCAACCCAGAATTCACCGGGCGCGCCAACATCTATCAGGCGGGCGGCTTGCTCGGGCATGCGCGCGACGTTTTGGATGCTTTGATGCCGGAGATCGAGGCGTTTGCCGAACTCGGAGATTTCTTCGATCAGCCATTGCGTGTCTATTCGAGCGGCATGAATGCGCGGCTGGCATTTTCACTTGCAACCGCTATCCGGCCGGAACTGCTGATCGTCGATGAAGTGCTG
>JANOAW010000555.1:0-1842 GCA_031411355.1 Hyphomicrobiaceae bacterium
CAACGACGCGCCGGCGCTCGCTGCCGCCGACGTCGGCATCGCGATCGCCGCCCGCGGCGGCACCGACGTGGCGATGCAGGCCGCCGGCATCACGCTGCTGCGCGGCGATCTGGCGCTGGTCGCGCGCGCCATCGGCATCGCCCGGGCCACGCACGCGAAGATCCGCCAGAACCTGTTCTGGGCGCTGGCCTACAACGTGGTCGGCATCCCGCTGGCGATGGGCGGGGCGCTGAGCCCGGTGGTCGCGGGCGCGGCAATGGCGCTGTCCAGCGTCAGCGTGCTGACCAATGCGCTGCTGCTGCGGCGCACGATCGAGAAGGCGCGGGCATGAACATCGGCGAAGCCTCGAAGCAGTCAGCCGTCTCGGCCAAGATGATCCGCCACTACGAGAGCCTGGGGCTGCTGCCGCCGGTCGCGCGCACGCCCGCCGGCTACCGGCAGTACGACGCCGCCGCGGTGCACGCGCTGCGCTTCATCCGCCGGGCCCGCGACCTGGGCTTCGGCATGCACGAGATCGAGGCGCTGCTGGCGCTGTGGCACGACCGCAAGCGCAGCAGCGCGCAGGTCAAGCGCATCGCGCTGGCGCACGCGGCCGACCTGCAGCAACGCATCGAGGCGTTGCAGGCGATGCAGCGCACGCTCGCGCACCTGGCGCACGGCTGCGCCGGCGACGAGCGGCCCGACTGCCCGATCCTCGACGACCTGGCCGGCGAGCCTCGGCCTGCGCGGGCGCAAAAAAGCCGCTGACGCGCAGCGGCTTTTCAGTGGGAGGATCGAAAAAGAGCGGCGCGTTCAGCGGAAGCGCGACTGCGGCACCGTCTTCAGCTCGCCCGGCAGCGTCGCGAAGTAGTTCGCGAGCACCTTGGCCTCGGCGTGCGTGAACGGGCGGGCCATGCCCATCATGATCGCGTTGTTGCGGCCGACCAGCGCGTTCTTGTCGGTCTGGTACTCGCGCAGCGCCACGTACAGGTAGTCGCCGTGCTGGCCGGCGAGCTTCGGATAGCTCGGGTCGATCGGGGTGTTGAAGTTGGCGCCGTGGCACGACGCGCAGTTGCCCTTCTTCAGCAACTCGGCGACGTTGGCGGGCACGTCGGCCGGCGTGGCGGTGACGGGCTCGGCTTTCGCCTCGGTGGAGTAGAACGCGGCCAGGTCGGCCATGTCCTGCTCGCTCAGCGAGGTCGCGATGGCGCGCATCGTCGGGTGCTTGCGGTCGCCCTTCTTGTACTGCGCCAGCGCCGAGGCGATGTACTTCGCGTTCTGGCCCGAGATCATCGGCACGCGGTAGACCTCGGGGAAGCTCGCCTTGTAGTCGGGGATGCCGTGGCAGCCGATGCACATCGCCGCCTTCTTCTCGCCGGCCTTCGCATCCTGCGCCGAAGCAGTCAGCGAAAAGCCCAGCGTGCCCAGCAAGGCCACGAGCGCGATCATCGAACGGACGGGATTTTTCATGGTTCCAGCAGGCGGTGATTTCAGTCCAACCACCGATTATAGGGGCCCCCTTATACTGATCCGAGACCCCGACACCACAGCTGCACGGCCCACCCCCATGAAGTTCCAAGGCTCCGAAAACTACGTCGCCACGCCCGACCTGATGCTGGCGGTCAACGCCGCGTCGACGCTGAAGCGCCCGCTGCTCGTCAAGGGCGAGCCCGGCACCGGCAAGACGATGCTGGCCGAGGAGGTGGCGCAGGCGCTGGGCATGCCGCTGCTGCAGTGGCACATCAAGTCGACCACCAAGGCGCAGCAGGGCCTGTACGAGTACGACGCGGTCAGCCGGTTGCGCGACAGCCAGCTGGGCGACGAGAAGGTCAAGGACATCCACAACTACATCGTCAAGGGTGT